>CANRMK010000120.1 GCA_947631715.1 uncultured Acetatifactor sp. | reverse complement strand
CATTTTCCGAAATAATATTGTTCACCCAGACGCCTTTTTTGACCAATATAAAGCCTATGGTGCATTTTACGATATCGATCAGCTGGCAGTACAGATATAAGAGCATCATCGGCAGGTCTGTATACCGGCTGAGCACATATGCCAGCGGGATATTGACGCACCACACATATACGCTGTCAAAAAAGAATGTGATCACAGTCTTGCCGCCGGAGCGCAAAGTAAAATACGATGTGTGGATAAAAGCGTACAGCGGCATACAGCAGGCCGCGATCCGAAGCAGCGCCGCCGCCAGAGCTTTCACCTGATCAGAGGTATTATAATGGCGCGGGAACAAGGGAGCGACCACCAGCATCAGTCCTCCCAGCACAAGGCAGGACAGCACCGAAAAAACGATCAGTTTTCGGTCCGTATCCCTTGCCTCCTCCATTCTGCCTGCGCCCAGCTGCTGCCCCACAATGATGGCAATGCAGCTTCCCATAGCCATAAAGACCACATTGAACAGATTGGAAATCGTACTTGATATGTTCAGAGCCGCCACGGCCTCCAGGCCCCGCAGGGAATAGCATTGATTCAAAATCGCCATACCGGCCGCCCACAGGATCTCGTTGCAGAGCAGCGGCGTTCCCTTTTTCACAATATTCAAAGCAAGCTGCCCCGGAACGCGCAGTTTCCGATAGGCTCCCACAATAAATGGCATCCTTGCCGTGTGGGTGTGGGTCCAGACGATTACGATCGCAGCCTGCACATACCGGGAGATCACAGTGGCAATAGCCGCTCCCACGACCCCCAGGACAGGGAAGCCGCACTTTCCGAAAATCAGGATATAATTCAGTCCCAGGTTCACAAATACGGCTGCCGCCCCCGCCAGCATGGGGATCTTTGTCTCGCCGCACTCTCTCAGGGTGCTGGCGTAGATCTCTTCCACGGCAAAGGGCGCAAGCCCTATAAACATCACCCACAGATACTGCTTTCCATATTCCAGTGTCGCCTGGAGCGCCGGGCCGTTGTCTTCCCCGTGCAGGTACAGAAAGATCAGCTGCTCCCCCCAGATCCCAAGAGCGGCGATACCCAGTACTATAATCGCCGCACACACATAGAGCTTGAACCGAAAGGTCTGCTGCACGCCCTTATGGTCTCCGCTTCCATAGAACTGGGCGCCAAAGATGCCCACTCCGGATATGGCGCCAAAGACAGCCAAATTAAATACCAAAAACAGCTGATTCACAATGGCGATCCCCGACATCTGCTCCGTTCCGATGCGTCCGACCATGATGTTGTCCAACAGTCCCACAAAATTTGTGATGCCATTCTGGATCATAATGGGAATGGCAACCGTCAGCACCATCTTATAAAAGTCCCTGTCTCCAAAGTACTTTTTTCTGAATTCCGTCATATGACTTTCACCGTACCGTTTCAGATTCTGCACCTTTCTGAAAGAACTCCCTCTGTTTCCGCAGACAGTCCCGTTTTCTCTCAGCGTGTTGGCACAGTGTTATTATTCTACACCCCGAAGCTGTACTTTGTCTATGTATTTTCTTGCCTTTTCGGCCATTTCCTCCATTTCCGCCGCCGAGAACCCGCTGCAGCCGCATCCCACCATATAATCGCTTTCCCGGAACCCCTGCAAATAATAATTCCCGCAGCCGGCCAGCATCTTTCCGATCTCCTCAAATTCCTCCGGCTCATGGATTCCCCTGACTACTGTGGTTCGGAATTCATAGGAAACCCTGGCTTTCTTCAGAAAATCCGCACTTTCTCTTACCGGTGCAGTGTCATAATGCTCCAGCCCCACTGCCCTGCCATAATTTCCCCAGGACGCCTTTATATCCATGGCCACATAATCCACAAGTCCGGCCTGGACCAGTTCTTTCAGAATCTCCGGTCTGCTTCCGTTGGTGTCCAGCTTGACGAGAAAGCCCATATTTTTCAGCCGCTCCATAAATTCCCGCAGTCCGTTCTGAAGCGTCGGCTCTCCTCCGGTAACGCACACCCCCTCCAGCACTCTCCGGCGTTTTTCAAGATAGGACAGGACCTCGCTCTCCGGAATCACTGGCTGCTCCCCGGGATTCAATACCAGGGAGCCATTGTGGCAGAACGGACACCGAAAATTGCAGCCGCCGGTAAATACCGTTGCGGCCACGTGCCCGGGATAATCTAACAGTGTCGTCTTCTGAAAGCCTCTGATCTCCATAGTTTCACACATTCCGCCGCTGCCTACTTCTGTTTTGCAGCGCGGCCGTACAGGATTGCAAAATATCTCATCTTCTCCGCCAGTTCCTCTGTAAAAGCTCCCGGGAGCATCCGCCACTGCCAGTTATTTCCAAGAGTTGACGGTGTATTGATGCGCGCCTCCGACCCAAGCCCCAGATAGTCCTGCATAGGGATAATGGCAAGATCCGCCACACTGGACAGCGCCGCCCGGATAAATGCCCATTGCAGTGATTCCTTACGTCTGCCGGACAAGTTTAAATAGGCGTTGCAGAATTTCCTGTCCTGCCGGTTCATGGTCTCATACCAGCCCAGAGTAGTATCATTGTCATGGGTCCCCGTATACACCACGCTGTTTTTCTGATAGTTATGGGGAAGATAATCGCTCTCCTCCCTGGAATCAAAAGCGAACTGCAGGACTTTCATGCCGGGATATCCCGTCCTTTTCACCAGCCGCCGCACAGAGTCCGTCAGGAATCCCAGGTCCTCCGCTATGACCTGCTTGCGCCCCAGCTTCCGTTTCATGATCTCAAAGAATTCATACCCCGGCCCCGGCTCCCACTGTCCGGTCTCGGCGGTCTTTGCACCTGCCGGAATGGAATAATAAGCGTCAAACGCCCGGAAATGGTCGATGCGCACTACATCGTACATCTTAAAGCAGGCTTCCAGCCGCTTCATCCACCACGCATACCCTGTCTTTTTATGATATTCCCAGTCATAGAGTGGATTCCCCCAGAGCTGTCCCGTAGCGGAAAAGGCATCCGGCGGGCACCCGGCGGACGCCACAGGATTGCAGTCCTCATCGAACTGGAACAGTTCAGGATTTGCCCATGCATCGGAGCTGTCGAACGCCACATAGAACGGAATGTCGCCGATGATCTTCACTCCCTGGCTGTTTGCGTAGGATTTCAGCTTTTCCCACTGCTGCCGGAATATATACTGCTGAAACTGATAGAATTCCATCTCCTCCGCAAATTTTTTCCGGTAAGCCTGCAGGGCCTCGGGCCTGCGCGTCCTGATATCCTTGTCCCAGTTGATCCAGCATATATTGCCGAAAGAAACCTTGACCGCCATATAGAGCGCATAATCCTCCAGCCAGCTTTCATTTTCTTTCACAAAAAGCCGGAAATCCGCATCTTTTCCGATTTCACTGTTCTTCCAGGCCTCCCGTAAGAGCAGGAATCTGCTCTTGTAGATTCTGGCATAATCCACATACTGGGGATCTTCTCCGAAGAAATAACTGCTGCACCTTTCCCTGGTGATAAATCCTCTTTCGATCAGATCCTCCGGATCGATAAAATAAGGATTTCCGGCAAAGGTAGAAAAGGACTGATAAGGGGAATCCCCATAGCTGGTAGGGCCCAGCGGCAGGATCTGCCAGCAGGACTGCCCAGCTTCTTTCAGCCTGTCTACAAATTCATACGCTTCTTTTGAAAAGCATCCGATCCCATAGGCCGACGGCAGACTGGCCACCGGCAGCAATACACCGCACTGTCTCATATCCGATCCTCTCCCTGCTCTTATCCATAAGCTCTACTGCACTTTCTGATCCAGCTTCCAGATATCCCTGTTATACTCCCGAATCGTTCTGTCGGAAGAGAAGAAGCCTGCCTTGGCAATGTTCACCAGCATCATGCGCTTCCACTTAGCCCGGTCCTCGTAATCGGCAAAAGCCTGATCCTTTACCCTGATATAATCTTCCAGATCAAGGAGCGTCATGAACCAGTCCTTGTTCAACAATTCATTGTAAAGGCGCTCCAGATTCTCCTTATGGCCCGCTTTCAGCGCCTGCCTGCTGACAATGAAATCCACAGCCTCCTTGATCACAGGGCTTTTTTCATAGTACTCCTTAGAAACATAATCCGCTTTTGCGTAATGTTCGATGACTGTGTCGCTCTTTTCCCCGAAAATATAAATATTGCCGTCTCCCACCAGATCGTGGATCTCTACATTAGCGCCGTCGCTGGTGCCCAGCGTCACAGCGCCGTTGAGCATGAATTTCATATTGCCGGTACCGGAAGCTTCCTTGGAAGCCAAAGAGATCTGCTCCGAAATATCGCAGGCAGGAATCAGTCTCTCAGCATAGCTCACATTATAGTTTTCCACCATCACCACTTTCATATAAGGGCTGACCTCCGGATCCTTGTTCACGATCTCCGAAAGCACCAGCAGAAGATGAATGATATCCTGGGCGATCACATAGGCAGGCGCAGCCTTGGCACCGAAGATAAAGGTCATGGGTCTTACGGGCTTCTTTCCTTTCTTGATCTCCAGATATTTGTGAATGATGTAAAGGGCGTTCATCTGCTGGCGCTTGTACTCGTGCAGGCGCTTGATCTGGATATCAAAGACGGAATCCGGATTCAGCTGTATCCCCTCTTTTTCTTTGATATAAGCTGTAAGAGCCTCCTTTTTCTGGCGCTTAATGGCATCGATACCGTCAAGCACTTTCTCATCGTCGATCCTGGCAAGAAGCTTCTCCAGCTCACCGGCGTCCTTTTTATAGCCGTCACCGATCGTATCCGTCAAAAGCGCCGCCAGTTCCCTGTTGCAAGACAGCAGCCATCTGCGGAAAGTGATGCCGTTTGTCTTATTGTTGAACTTCTCCGGATAAATATCATAAAAATGATGCAGCTCCGTATTTTTCAGGATATCCGTGTGGATAGCGGCAACGCCGTTCACACTGAATCCATAATGGATATCGATATGGGCCATGTGCACCCTCTTATCGGCATCGATGATCTGTACTTTCGGATCCTTATACTTCCGGGCAACTCTTGCGCTCAGCTCCTTAATAATCGGCACCAGCTGCGGCACTACCTTTTCAATGTAAGACAGCGGCCAGGTTTCCAGAGCCTCCGCAAGGATCGTATGATTGGTATAAGCGCAGGTTTTGCTCACCACATTGACAGCGTCCTCTATGGTAAATCCCTCATCCCAAGTCAGAATGCGGATCAGCTCCGGAATCACAAGCGTAGGGTGAGTATCGTTGATCTGAATGACAGCATACTCATCCATGTGGTACAGATCGGCGCCTTTCTCTTTCAGCTCTTTAATGATAAGCTGTGCGCCGTTACTCACCATAAAGTATTCCTGATAGATGCGCAGCAGATTTCCCGCCTCATCGGAATCGTCCGGATACAGAAACAATGTCAGGTTCTTTTCGATCTGAGTCTTGTCAAAGTTAATTCCGCTCTTTACCAGCTTTTCGTCCACGGAAGCCACATCAAACAGGTGCAGCTTGTTGCAGCCGTTCTTATATCCTATGACATCTATGTCATAAAGCACAGATGTCACTTTTTTGTCTCCAAAGCAGACTTCAAAAGCAGTCTCCGTCCGATTCAGCCAGGACGTCTTTTCCATCCAGTCGTTTTTCTCCGCTTTCTGCAGCTTATCCCTGAACACCTGTTTAAAAAGCCCGTAATGATAATTCAGTCCAATACCGTCTCCGGGCAGCCCCAGGGTAGCGATGGAGTCCAAAAAGCAGGCCGCCAGGCGTCCCAGCCCTCCGTTCCCCAGGGACGGTTCCGGCTCCGCTTCCTCGATCTTTGCCAGACTTCTGCCGTTCTTTTCCAGCACATCCCGCATCTCGTCGTAGATTCCGAGATTGATCAGATTGTTCGACAATAGCTTCCCGATCAGAAATTCCATGGAAATGTAATATACCTTTTTCTTTCCCTCGATAACAGGCTTATCCTCCATCTTTTCCTTGACGAACTGCAGCACGCTGTCATACAGCTGCGCGTCCGTGCAGGCCTTAATGCTTTTTCCATGGTTCTCTTTCACGATTCTCTCCAGCTGCTTTTCCAGATTCATTTTTACCTCTCATTCTGCCGTCTGCGGCTTTTAAACTGATAAAATAGTGTTAAATTTACAATTTCCCTGACAAAATCAATTTGCACGAATGTAGAATAGCACAGGAAAACGTTTTCCGCAAGTGTCGAATTTAAATTTGTGACATTTAACTAACAAATAATGTCTTTATAGTACATTTTTACTATACTGTACGGCATAGTGACCTTACGGCCCTGCCCGCCGTCTATAAGGAGCTTTACTTCTTCAATGGCGCGGCTGGAAATACTGTAGAAGTCCTGGCGTACAGTATTCATCTGCTTCCCCACATATCCCATGAGAGTGATCCCGTCGAACCCGCACACCGGCCTGAAGATATCCATTTCAATCAGGGCGTTCATGGCGCCTATGGCCATCAGGTCCGAGGCACATACGATCACATCCTTATTTTCCGCATATTTCAGTGCAATATTCCGGGCGGCCAATTCGCTGAACTCTCCCCGGCGAACTGTCATCGTGAGGTCGAGATCCTCCACCAGGCGCCTCATGCCTTTTAAGCGCTGTTCCGTCACATAGCCATCCCTGCGCCCGGAAATATAAAGGATTTTCCTGCACTTATCGTCGAGAACGGTCTTTTTCGCCACATCGTACTGGGCCTGCTCATGATCCACACCGATAGACGTTGTCCTCTCATTGACGATCGGGGCATCCACCACCACAAAGGCAAATTGCTGTTCATTGATCAGACGCTGCAGCACCTTATCCTCCTTGGACAGCCCATAGATCACTACGCCCACCACACTTTTGGACCGCAGATATCCGGTGATCTCCTCCGCGCTCATGCCGGCGATCATGGAGGAAAAAATGGTCTCCACCTCCACTTTCAGCTCTTTGGCCTTGTCCAGGGCGCCCAAAAGGTACTGCATAAAGATCTGGTCAATGGCCTGGGTCTGCCGTTTGGGATCCAGGATCAGTGCGATCCGTCCGAACTGCTTGGAAGAAAGCGCAGAGGCAATAGAATTGGGAATATAATTCAGTTCTTTGATAGCGGCGTTCACTCTGTCCCTCGTCTCCCGGCTGATATTGGGATATCCGTTCAGCACCTTGGAAACCGTCGAGATCGCCACACCGGCCTGCTTCGCCACCTCTTTAATGGAAACCATTCTCTTTTCCCTCCTCCACCGCCGCAGCCGCACGGTCATCACAACAATAGTAAACTCAAAAATGCAAAAAGTCAACCTCCGCAG
>CANRMK010000119.1 GCA_947631715.1 uncultured Acetatifactor sp. | reverse complement strand
CAAGTTCCTGGCGGGGCATCTGGGAGGCGAGCAGCAGCTTGGCGCCCAGATCGAGCACAACCAGATGGATCTGGTGATCTTTCTGAGGGATCCTCTGACGCCGAAATCCCACGAGCCGGACGTGAACAATGTGGTGAAGCTCTGCGACATGTATAATATCCCGCTGGCTACCAATCTGGCCAGCGCGGAGCTGATGGTCAAAGCTCTGGAAAGAGGAGATTTTGAGTGGCGTGAAATGTACAAATAGGAGAGGCATTGCAAAACTGCTGTGCCTGTGTATTTTTATAACCGGCTTTCTCACCGGCTGCGGCAGCCTGTCGTACGATATGGCCTATGAAGCCGACTCCAGCGTGAGCAGCTTTAACGTGCTGTCCCGGCAGAATACCAGGGCTGCGGAGCCCTTTGCGTCCGATCTGTGCGTGGCGTCGGGCGATGTTTCGGCCGGGGATGCCGGTGAATACATAGCCCAGGCCCGGTCGGTCATACTGTTCGGCCTGAACGACAAAAGGGTGATCTGCGCGCAGAATATCCATGAGCGGCTCAATCCCGCCAGCCTGACGAAAGTGATGACCGCGCTGGTGGCCTTGAAGAACGGCAGCCTGGATCAGATGCTCACCGCCACGGACGCCGTGAAGATCACGGAATCCGGCGCCCAGCTCGCGGGCGTGAAGCCGGGGGATACTATGACGCTGGACCAGGCCCTCAGGATCCTGCTGATCCATTCCGCAAACGATGTGGCCATGATGATCGCGGAGGGGGTCGGCGGCAGTGTGGAAAATTTTGTGGAGATGATGAACGCGGAGGCCAGGGCGCTGGGGGCGACCAACACGCATTTTACCAATCCCCACGGCCTGACCGACGCCGAGCATTACACGACCGCATACGATCTGTACCTGATCTTTAACGAGGCCATAAAATACGAGACGTTCAGCGAGATCATTCAGATGACCTCATACCAGACCACGTACTATGACAGGGACGGGCATGAAAAAAGTTTTGACAAGTCCACCACCAACGGGTTCCTTTCGGGAAGCTTTGACGCGCCCGCGAACGTGACGGTGATCGGCGGGAAGACGGGCACCACGGCCGCGGCCGGGCACTGCCTGATGCTTCTGTCCAGGGACGTGGGCGGTGCGCCGTACATCTCCATTGTCATGGGGGCTCCCTCCGGAGATGTGCTGTATTCGGCCATGAAAGAGCTGCTGGGCGAAATAGTGAAATAAGTAGTTGTTTTTTGGCCCGGCATCACTTATAATTGAAATATGAAATATATTTGATCCCAATAATACATATACTACAGGAGGGTTTCCAATGGTTCAGTTAATCGTAGGTAAAAAGGGCAAGGGAAAGACGAAGCAGTTGTTGGACAAGGTAAACAGTGAGATCAAGGAGATTCCCGGCAGTATCGTATATCTCGACAAGAGCACAAAGCATATGTATGAACTGAACAACAAGGTGCGGCTGATCGACGTGTCCCAGTTCATGATCGAGAACAGCAGCGAGTTCATGGGATTTGTTTCGGGCGTGATTTCCCAGGATCACGATCTGGAGCAGATGTATTTTGACAGCTTTTTGAAGATCTCGTGCCTGGAGGGACAGGACATTCTGCCCTTTATCACAAAACTGGAAAAAGTCAGCGAAACCTTTGGTGTAGAATTTATCTTAAGCGTGTCCATGGACGAGTCAGAACTTCCCGCAGAATTGAAAGACAAGATCATTGTCTCTCTGTAGGGAACAGATAGAAACGCTTTTGAAAGCCTCGGATCACAGCCGGGGCTTTTCTTTGGAGAATGCAGGGAGGCAGCCGTTGGCGGAAAAAGGCAGCAGAAAGATCAGAAAATACAGGAAACCCCTGAATCTGAATATCGGCATGATCATTTTCGGCGTCGTATTTATCTATGTGACCGTCTGTGTCATTCTGTATTTTCAGACGGGCCATGTCATGCGCTATGAGGTGCAGGAGGGATCTTTGGCCACGGACAACCTCTACCGGGGCATTGTGATACGGGACGAGACTGTGGTCTATGCCGACACGGCGGGGTATGTGAACTATTATGCCCGGGAAAACGGCCGGGTAGCCAAGAACGACCTGGTGTATGTGGTGGACGAGACTGGCCGCCTGAACGAGGAGATGTCCGGGGCAAGCCAGGAGGAAAACACCTTGAGCAGCCGCGAAATGGCGGATTTTAGGAACGAGATCGTAAATTTCGTGCACGGCTTCGACAGCACCCACTTTGAGAACACTTATGAATTCAAGTATTCCATGGAAAATATGGTCTTAAAGCTTGCGAGCGCAAACATGTTGAGCAGCATCGGGGACGCCGGGAACGTGGTCAGCTATGCAGGCGCGCCGCAGTCGGGCGTCGTTGCATACTGGACGGACGGTTATGAGGGCCTTGCACCGTCCGATGTGACGGCAGAGCTCTTTGACGATCCGGATTATGAAAAGCAGCAGTTTATCAGCAACTCTCTGGCTGCGGCGGGAGATCCCGTGTACAAGCTCTCCACCAGCGAGAACTGGTCCATAGTGATCCCGGTGGATCCCCAGAGGGGCGCAGAGCTTCAGGAAGAGGGATATGTACTGGTAAAGTTTTTGAAGAACCAGTATGAGATATGGGGGAGTGTGACGCTTTTGACCGGCGCGGACGGAAACACTTTCCTCCAGCTGTCTTTTACCAACTCCATGATGACATACCTGTCGGACCGCTTTCTGGATATTGAGCTGATCGTGGAGGACGAGACCGGCCTTAAGATCCCGGTATCCTCCATTGTGGAAAAGGAGTTCTTCCTGATTCCAGAGGAATTCGTCACTCCCAGCGGGAGCAGCGGAAAGGGCGGCATCGTCAGACAGTGCTATTTGGAGGACGGCACCATTTCCAGCGAATCCCTGGAGGTGGATCTGTACAATTTTGACGAAGAGAGCAGGGAATATTATCTGGACAGTTCTATTCTGAACACCGGGGACATATTATATAAATTGGACGGCCAGGATTCGTTTACCGTGAGCAAACGGGCCACCCTCATCGGTGTGTACAACATGAACCGTGGCTATGCGGATTTTAAACAGATCAATATTCTGTATCAGAACGAGGAGTATGCTATCGTAAATTCCAACACAAGATACGGCCTGAGCGTTTACGATTACATTGCACTGGACGCTTCCAAGGTCCATGACGATCAGTTCATCAACGAAAGGTAAAGGAGGCGTAAGAAGCTTGATCAGGGAGAATTTAAGGCAGACGGAGCAGAGGATCAGGGAAGCCTGCGAGCGGTCCGGGCGGGACCCGGGAGAGGTCACGCTGATCGCAGTCAGCAAGACCCACCCTGTGGCCATGCTTGAGGAAGCCTATGAGGCCGGCGCAAGGCATTTCGGCGAGAACAAGGTCCAGGAGATGACGGAGAAGATGCCCCGGCTTCCGGGCGATATCAAATGGCACATGATCGGGCATCTGCAGCGCAACAAGGTAAAGTATATCGTTGGGAGGACGGAGCTGATACACAGCGTGGATTCGCTCCGCCTGGCGGAGGAGATCAGCCGGGAGGCTTTGAAGGAGGGGATCGCGGCAGATATTCTTGTGGAGGTAAATGTGGCGGAGGAGGAGAGCAAATTCGGCGTGTCTGTCCGGGAGGCGCCGGCCCTTGTGGAAGCCATGTCGAAGCTGCCCGGTATCCGCGTAAAAGGCCTTATGACAATCGCCCCGTTTACGGAGGACCCGGAGGAGAACCGTCCTTATTTTAGAAAATTAAAGCAATTGTCTGTTGACATTGCCACAAAAAACATTGATAATGTTAGTATGAATGTTCTTTCCATGGGCATGACGGGAGATTATGTCACAGCCGTTGAAGAGGGCGCCACATATGTGCGGGTCGGGACCGGTATTTTCGGAGAGCGGGATTATACGGCGGCCGGACGCAGCACAGAGGAGTAATTTACATGCCGGCACTGTATAAGCAGCGGTGTGCCCGGACAGAAAGGTTTGGTATCAGAGCATGGGTGTTATGGACAAGTTTCTGAATTATATGAAGTTGAACGGTGAGGAGGACGACGAGTATTACGACGACGATTATCTGGACGACGGGGATGACGATGAGCCCGCCGTATCCAGGAAATCCGCCAAGCAGAGGGACGACGAGTACGAGGCGCCGAAAAAGCAGTCTTCTCCTGCTCCGGCCGGAAAGATCACGCCCATCAAGCAGTCTTCCCGAAAGATGACGAATGCGGCGGGAATGGAGGTCTGTGTGGTGAAGCCTACCTCCGAAAAGGATTCCCGGGAGATCACGGACACGCTGTTGGCCAACCGGACTGTTGTGCTGAACCTGGAGGGGCTTGATGTGGATATTGCGCAGAGGATCATTGATTTTACGAGCGGTTCCTGCTATGCCATCGGCGGAAATCTCCAGAAAATCTCGGAATACATATTTATCATTACGCCTGCAAGCGTTGATATCTCCGGTGATTTTCAGGATATCTTCGGCGGATCGGTGGACATGCCGTTCAACAACTGATCGCAGATGCACCAGAGAGCCCCGGGCGGGCTCTTTGTTCGTGCAGGGAGAGTGCTATGACAGAGAGATTGCCGATTCTATACAACAAAAAGCCCTGTTATGACATTGTGTTCACCCAGTCCTTTGAGGGGCTGTGGCCGGAGCTGGAAGCCCTGGGATTCGGGGAGTGCCGTATCTGCATCATCACGGATTCCAAGGTGGACGAGCTCTATGGGGAAGAGGTGCTGTCCCTCCTTAAGGACAGGTGCCGCAAGGCCGTGAAATACGCCTTCCCGAACGGCGAGGAGCACAAGACGCTGGACACGGTAAAGGATATCTATACTTTCCTGATCCGGGAGGGATTTGACAGGAAAGACCTGATCCTGGCCCTGGGGGGCGGGGTCGTGGGGGATACGGCCGGGTATGCGGCCGCCACGTTCCTGCGGGGCATAGACTATGTCCAGGTGCCTACCACGCTGTTGGCCCAGACTGACAGCAGCATCGGAGGCAAGACCGGCGTGGACTTCGACGGCTACAAGAACATGGTGGGCGCGTTCAAAATGCCCCGGCTGGTGTACATGAACCTGACAGCGCTCCGCACCCTGGATGACAGGCAGTTCTTCGCCGGCTTTGCGGAGGTCATGAAGCACGGGCTGATCCGGGACGCTATGCTGTATGAATGGCTCATTGAGAATATGTACGAGATCTGTGAAAGGGATCTTGACGTGCTGCAGGAAATGCTTTTGAGAAGCTGCAGCGTAAAAAAGGCAGTGGTGGAGAAAGATCCGACGGAACAGGGCGAGAGGGCGCTTTTGAACTTCGGCCACACCATTGGCCACGCCATCGAGAAATCCCGGAATTTTGAGCTGCTTCACGGAGAATGCGTGGCCCTGGGAGCCGTTGCCGCGGCGTACGTCTCCTGGAAGAGGGAACTGCTCTCCATGGAGGAGTACTATGAGATCCGCGATATGTTCGTGCCCTTTCAGCTTCCCATCAGCGTGGAGAACATCGACCCTCAGGAAATCCTGCGCCTGACGAAATCGGATAAGAAGATGGAGGCGGGACAGGTAAAGTTCGTGCTGTTAAAGAAGATCGGAAAGGCCGTGATCGACCGCACCGTCACTGACGATGAGATCCTGGCCGCCGTCAACGAGATTTATTTTAGCGATGAGGATGCCCATGCGTAAGAAGATCGGCAAATGGATGCTGGCTGTGGATCTGCTTGTGGCCGCAGCCCTGGTGGCGCTGGATCAGTACACAAAATATCTGGCAGTCAAAAAGCTTAAAGGAAATACGGCCTTTGTGCTCATAGAAAATGTGCTGGAGCTGCAGTACCTGGAAAACCGCGGTTCCGCTTTTGGCATGCTCCAGAATCAGAAGTTCTTTATTCTGTTCGTGGGCTTTGTGTTCATGGCGGCGCTCCTTTTTTTCCTGTTCAAGCTGCCGGACGCAAAGAAATACCGGATCGTGCATATCGCGCTGTCAGCGGTGATCGCAGGCGGGCTTGGAAATATGATCGACAGGCTGAGGCTCGACTATGTGGTGGATTTTATCTCCTTTGTGCTGATCGATTTTCCGATCTTCAATGTGGCGGACTGCTGCATTGTAGTCTCCGCTATTCTTCTTTTCCTGCTGTTCTTATTCGTATATAAGGAAAGCGATCTGGAATTTTTGAACTTCAAACAGAACAAATACCGGGAAATGAAATGATCTGAACGCAAAAGTGCGGGTTGGTAAGGAAATGGACGAATTCTGTTTTGAAATATCGGAGGAAACGGAAGACGAGAGGATCGATAAGTGCCTTGCGGCGCTGATCGATTCTTTGTCGCGCTCTTATATCCAGAAAATGATCCGGCAGGGCCAGGTCACGGTGAACGGAACCGTCGTAAAGGACAGCTACCGGACCGTGTGCGGGGATCGTATCCAGCTTTTGCTGCCGGAGGCGGTGGAGCCCGAGATCGCACCGGAGGATATCCCCCTGGACATTCTCTATGAGGACGATGATGTGATCGTGGTGAACAAGCCCAAAGGAATGGTAGTGCATCCTGCGGCCGGACACTACAGCGGGACCCTGGTCAATGCCCTGCTGTACCACTGCAAGGGACAGCTGTCCGGCATCAACGGCGTCCTGCGGCCGGGAATCGTCCACCGCATCGATATGGACACCACCGGTTCCGTCATCGCCTGCAAGAACGACGCTGCCCACAAAAATATTGCCGCACAGCTAAAAGATCATTCCGTCAAGAGGCGGTATCATGCGATCTGCCACGGAGCAGTCAGGGAGGATCAGGGGACTATCGACCGGCCCATCGGCAGAAATCCCGAGGACCGCAAAAAGATGGCGGCGGGTGTAAGGGGCGGAAAACAGGCCGTCACCCATTACCGTGTGCTGGAGCGCTTTCGGGATCACACGTATATCGAATGCAGCCTAGAGACAGGGCGCACCCACCAGATCCGGGTGCATATGGCCTCCATCGGGCATCCTCTCCTGGGGGATCAGATCTACGGCCCCAAAAAGTGCGGCTTTTCTCTTCAGGGCCAGACGCTCCACGCAAAGATACTGGGCTTTCGCCATCCCTCCACGGGAGAGTACATTGAGACGGACGCTCCGCTGCCGGAGTATTTTAAGGAGCTCCTTAAGAGATTGTGACCCAGATTGTAATCCGTGTATTTTTCTGTTGTCTAAAAACTCAAAATGTTGTATAATCACCTTATAATAAAAGTATAAATTTCCAGATAATACTTTTATAATAAACACTGTATATCGGGGGAAAGAGAGGGCATTTGTATGAATACAGTAATCACCATTGGACGTCAGTTCGGTTCTGCGGGACGTGAGATCGGCGAAAAGGTAGCGGAT
>CANRMK010000118.1 GCA_947631715.1 uncultured Acetatifactor sp. | reverse complement strand
AATTTTTGTCTTGAAAAATGCCGCAGAAATTGCGTGAAATGAATGATTTGATTTTTCAAGAATAGGTTGATTGTAACGGGAAATAGAAGCTTTGTAAAGAAAAAAATTCGTGGTCTGCTTCGTCAATTTTCAATATGCTTTAAATTGAGGCTTTTACGATCCCTTATTTAAGTACATCTCAAAATCTGCCTTATTTTTTCACTCTTGGTCTCCTTTTGGGTATCATAAATTAATAAAATTTTGTACGAAATTACGAACTGATTTATGTATTTAATTCGATTAATAATGTTTCAATATTCTTACTAACACTTTTTATATTTTGCAGGTTCTTTTTGTCTAATAGTATTTTTTCCGGCTCATAATAATGATATGGAAATTATGCCTCATAAATATTTATTTTGTTCTCTTTTAACATATTTGATAAATGAACTGATAGTCTTATTGCCTTAATTACTGGGCTATCAGTATTTTTTATGTCTTGCAAAATCTTGTTATAATATTCTGTCACTACCATCTCTCTCATCTAGAAATATAAATTTCACCTTTTCCCTACCATCTGCCTTTACAATGGTTACATCAACGCATCGGTCAGTACTTTTTCTACCATAGATTCCAGATTCGGAAATTCTTCACCGACTGTCCCCGAGGGGTTATCTAATTCATAATACTTTTGCTCAGCACCGTCATATACATACCAGCTGATACTGCTTTCGCCCAAAAAGACATATTGTTTCTGCCACTCACCTTCATACCAGGTCTTATTAAGCTCAATGAAACCGTTAATGCTTTGCTTTGGTGTTTTTTCCAACAATTCTTCATCAATTCCATAGATAATAAAGCCGTTGAACTCCAAACCGTTAATAACCTTCAGCAGCTTTATGTACGCTTGGGGCAGGTCAATATTTAATTCGTTGACGACTTTTTCCTTAAATTTAGCAAGCTCCCTTTTTCCGGCCCCACCATTTGTCTCTTCTCCATACAATGCCATTTCATGGATCACTTGTTTTAATTTTTTTCTCACCGTTTTTATCTCCTGCTACAACAGTTTTTAGTATATCTCTATATTCTTTTATGCTTTCACTGTTTTTCTCATTGTTATACCCCTGGTGTGCTTCAGCGTACCTACGCTTCTGTTGATTACATAGCACCCTCAATCTCTTTTAACACATTGTTTAAAAGCATTAACAAAAATTTATCTTCTTTACAGTCTCCAATCAGTTCTTTAAAATAAATTCCCTTACCTGTTTTTAAATAAGCTCTGACATTTTTGCTTTCATAATAGTCTGTATTATCAACTAATTTCATTTTTGATAACACCTGATGACTGCTGATGAGCAAAGACTGCATTGCTTTCATGACTTTCGCATTCTTCTCTAAATCTATCATGACGCTTCCGCTTTCATGATAAATATGAGCATTCAGTCCAAAGACTAAGGCCAGTGTTTGCGTTTGAAATTCAGTGATGTTGCTTCTTAAGGGAATATCAAATACCGCAATATACACTTGTTCATTGCTTTGTAACTGCAAATTCATGTCTGTATTTGTATAATTTAGAACCTGTTGCCTATACTTCAAATATTTTTCAGATACATTCTTATTAATCATTATTAAGTTCTCCTGCCTACATTTTTTAATTGCTTCCCTTTCCGGTTATGTCACGTTCTTTCTTTCCATTCAGTCGCCTTAGGAGTCCTCCTTCAAGAACAAATCAAGTCCCTTTGCGGAATTATGGATCGAGTCGAAGCCCTGCCCGATATGGTGAGTACCCCGATAGGCGTGATTGGTTTTATTTATGGCTAAAATGAAGTAAAACGTGCTAAACTATATCCGTATTGGCAGCAAGAGCGTAATCGCACCGGATTACGTTCTGAACCAGTTGATTTTGAAGGCCATGAACCGCATTTATGACGCACTGCCTAACGAGCACAGTTTCAAAGACTATGCTTTTTCCCAGCTGACAAATGCCGGCGCTTTGATCGCGGACGATTCTCCTATACGCCATGCGCGTTTGTTCTGTACTCGATGAAATGGGCTTGACAAGAGCGGCGGTATGGCAGACGGAACGCGGATCTTTGCCATAGCGGGGATCCGAATAGCACGAACAGGCTTCACAGAAGAATGCTTTTTCGCCGGAGACAATTAAAAGCACTTCTCAAAATCCGCTGCGCATCCCTGCTGCACGGGGCATTCCAGCACTTTCACTCCATAGGGCTGTAAACGTACCGTCCCGGATATGGCACAGCCTTCCAGCAAATCCCTGAGTTCTTTTCTCAAAAAGATACTGGCAGGTTCTGACAGATAATTCAGCACAAACAAATAACACTTTCCGGATTTTTCTCTCACCGCCAGCTCACACCCTGCCGGCAGCTCCATTACGTCTTTCCAGGGCTCTGCCACGCCCAGCTTCTCCAAAAACACTGCCGCTGTATCCAGCGCAAACGCGCCGCCGAAATAATAGGCTTCTCCCCTGCCGAACCGATTCCGGATCAAGGCCGGGGATCCGGCATAGGGACCGGAGGTATAAACCGCCAGCACCTTGGAGGTCTCTCCCACAGGAGCCAGAATATCGTTGAAAACCGCAGCCTCCATCAAAGCGCCATCCCAGTCAGCCATTATTTTCCCCTCATCCGGCGCAACAAAGGAGTATTCCGGAATATCGGTGCCCGTTACGCTGGCCGCCAGCCCCGGCAGGCAGTCCATGACACATTTCCCGTTCATATCCTTATATCCGGTGCGGCAGCCCATCACCAGTTTACCGCCTGCCGACACATACGCCTCCAGGATTTCCATACGCTCTTTTGTCAGGATACTCCCATGGGGATAGAACAGCACCTCATACTGTTTCAGGCTCTCTGCCGTCTCATGGCTCTCAAGATACACATAATCAAAAGGGACGTGCGCCTGTTGCAAGGCGGTAAACAGAGATTCCCGGCTCACCCGCTCCACCCTGTCATGCCATCTGTCCACACGGCAGTCAAAAATATTGTCGTAATCCCTCAGGATCCCAACCTTAGCCAGATATTTCGCACCCGCGATCTCCTGAAGCTTTTCCAGCTTTCCGGAAACCTGTCTTACCTCCTGAAGCCGTCTGTTCTCCCTGCCGGAATAATCCAGGATCCCGTGCCAGTAGATTTCCGTTCCAAAGGTACAGGTGCGCCAGCGGAAGTAACTGACATAATCCGCCCCGTGGGCAATGCTCTGCATGGTCCAAAGAGTCAGCTGACCGGGCCGGGGAGACGGCGCTTCCATCCGGGTATTCCATCCGTTTGCACCGCTCTGCTGCTCCATGATTCCGAAATTCGGAGACACCGCTCTTACCTCCGCCAGATTCCGGCTCCATTTCCGGTCTTTCATGGAATCTTCTTTTTGATAATCATCCAGGCAGTAGGCAAAGTTAGGGTAAGAATCATACATCAGCACATCCAGACTCTCCCGCCTTAAACGCTGATAGTCCAGATTTCCAAAGACTCCATTGGTAGTGATAAAGTCTCCCTCTTTACAGTACTTCCGTATGATTTCCGCCTGCTCTCCAGCAAAGCTGCAGACACTGTCGGAAACAAAGCGATAGTAATCCAGTTCCAGATGCGGATTCACAGAGTTCGTATTCGTCTTTCGGGGCACATGGATCTCCTGCCAGTCCGTGTAGGTCTGGTTCCAGAACACAGTGCCCCAGGCCCGGTTCAAAGCCTCCAGGGTTTTGTAGCGTTTTTTCAGGAAATCACGGAAAGCCACGGTGTCGCTCTCGGAATAGAACAGATCGTTTTCGCAGTTAAATTCATTGTCCAGCTGCCAGCCGATCACAGCGGGATGCGGTCCGTAATGGGAGGCGATCTTCTCCGTGATATTCCTGCTGAATCTCCGATAGACGGGGGAATTATAATTATAATGCCTCCTGGATCCGTGACAGATCAGATTCCCCTCCAGATCCGCATTCAGCGCTTCCGGATATTTTTCCGTAAGCCATGCGGGGGGCGTAGCTGTAGGAGTACAGAAAATCACATGCATCCCTTTCTCCCGGGCCAGGTTCAAAAAGTCATCGAAAAATGCATAGGTGTACTCCCCCTCCCGGGGCTCCACCAGATTCCAGGCAAACTCGGCAATGCGAACCGTTTTCAGGCCGGCTTCCAGCATTCTGTCAAGATCCTCTGGCCAGAGGCTTTTGTCCCAGTGTTCCGGGTAGTAGCAGACCCCCAGATCAATGCTCTTGCCGTTGATCAGTTTTTTCCCTTCCATCTCTATAGCCTACTCCATTTCTGCACTGCTCTTTGTGCATCTTTCTGCAAAGCTTATCCTTTGACGTCGAACCGTCAGGCCTGGTACAGAAATTTTCTCACACAAATTCCTTGCGCATAGGCACGAACACATCGATCAGTTTCCCCGCCTCCAGACATTTCACACCGTGCACAGCATTGGAGGGCATTAAGATACTGTCCCCCTTTTTCACGATCTTTGTCTCGTCCTCAATGGTAAATTCAAAGCTTCCCTCTGCCACATAAGTGACCTGCACATGAGGGTGGCTGTGGGTATTGCCCACGGAGCCGGTCTCAAAGGAAACCTCGCACATCATGGTCTCCTCACAGTATGCCATAACTTTTCTGGTCACACCGGGCTCACAGGGTGTAATCCTGCACTCTTCATTTTTCACAAACATCATTTTTCCCTCTCTTTCTTTTTCTCTGACAGATCATTTCATCTATGAGCGATTAGAACTTCTCTTCGCACTAAGCCCCTGCCATGCGGTACAACCTATGGGCATTCTCCCAGGCTGCTTTTCGGATTTCCTCCTCGTCCAGTCCCTTGATCTGCGCCATGGCGGACACCACATACGGCAGATACAGAGAACTGTTGCGCTTTCCCCGGTTGGGCTCCGGCGCCAGGTAAGGGCAGTCCGTCTCCAGGACGATCCTGTCCATAGGAATATATTTCACCGCCTCTTTCAGCTTTTTCGCATTCTTAAAAGTGAGCACTCCCCCCACCCCGATAAAAAAGCCCATATCCAAAAACATCCGGGCCATCTCTTTCGTATAGGAAAAGCAGTGGATCACGCCACCGATCTCTGCCGCATGCTGCGCTTTCAGGATATCCGCTGTATCCCGGGCGGCCTCCCTGGAATGAATGATCACGGGCTTCCCTATCTGCCCGGCCAGATTCAGCTGCGCCTCAAACCACTTTTTCTGTGTCTCCCGGTCCGGCTCATCCCAATAATAGTCCAGGCCGATCTCTCCCACTGCCACACATTTCTCGTGGCTGCAGCATTCTTTCAGCCAGTCTATATCCCCCTGGGTCAGATCCGCCGTTTCGTTCGGGTGAATGCCATGGGCGCCGTAAATATAGTCATAGCGGTCCATAAGCTCAAGCGTTTTTTTGCAGGAAGCCACACTTGCCCCCACATTTACCACCCGGGCGATCCCATGCTGCGGCAGGGACGCAAGAAGCGCCTCGCGATCCCCGTCAAAAGCCTCGTCATCGTAATGGGCATGTGTATCAAAAATATCCGTCATCATGATCTCCGCACAGATCCTGCGGGACGCGCATCGATTCCGCGCATGCGTTCCCGCCTTGCATCTTTATACCACCCGCATATCAGAAAAACAGACTGTCAAAAAACGCCTCCAGGTGTATCTGCATATTTTCTTTAAATATCCCAAACTGCTGAGGAAAATTAGAGGCTGTGGAATCCACCTCCGGCAGAATCTGAAGGCTGTACTTCTGCAGTTCCGGCTTGGAACGCATGATGCTGGCAAAGCTGTCAAGAATCTCCATGACAGAAAGGGTATCTGCCGGACCACCCCCATGCTTTGCCCGAATCAACTTTTCAAAGGCCTCACGGACAAAAGCCACGCCCGGCACGAATTTACCGACGCTGTAATTGGCTTTCGCCACCGCCTCCATTTCCCTGTTCATCACGGCTCCGTCCTCAAGCCGGATCTCTTTATGCCCGCAGGTGCCAAAATCCAGCTGATACACAATATTTCCCTCGGCATAAAAGAAATAATTGTCATTGAGCCCCATGGGTGCCAGTCCGTACACCCGGCTGGCAGGATCCTTGTATCCGTCCGGCCAGGGGAGCTGCATCTTATCATAATCCAGCAATACACAATAACAGTCAAAATTTTTAGAACCGTGATATTTTCGGAAAAGATGAGATTTTTCCTCAAAATTTACGGAGGTGAACCGCATCAGCTCGCTCCAGAAAGCAAGCGGCTCCATATCTGCGTGATTCTGTATGGCAGAGCGGTCCAGCAGACTGATCTGTTCGCAATAGTACTCTATCATATTGTGCATCTTTTCGTACAGTGCCGCTCTTGTTTTCGTCAGCGCGTCGCCATAGTTTTCTTTGGACCGATCCTTTATCGTAATCACAGGCTGAAGATCCGCAGTCAGTTTCAGTGAGTCCATTCCCATATCCCAATTCCTCCATTCGTATTTCTGCCCGGCTGGCAGCGGTCTGCCGCTCAGGCTGTCGATGCCGATGCATTTCGACTGCATCTAAAAAGGTTCAAAGTCTATACCGTATCCCTGACATTCTTACTGCTAGTCAGCCTGGGACAGATTTCCCCAAAAGACATATTTGCCTGCTTCTACCAGACAGTCTTTTCCCTCTATGCAGATTACTGACCGAACCGGCGTTTCGATCTCATACCGGACAGTCTCTCCCTGACACACCCATCCTGACCGGACTGTTCCGTGAGCCGTCTTCAATGTCACGGTCAGCCAGCCCAGCCTTTTATCCGGCACAGGCCGGATCCTTATCTGCTCAAAGCCCGGGTGCTCTTCCACAGTCTGTATGCCTGCTGCCACGCCATAGATCCAGTCCATGACACATCCGTAAGCATAATGATTGTAAGAGTTCATGTCCTTGCTCCAGATCGTCCCGTCATCCCGAATACCGTCCCAGTGCTCCCAAATCGTGGTGGCTCCATGCTCTACCTCATAGAGCCAAGACGGAAAGGCTTCCTGCAGGAGCAGATCGTACGCCGTCTCCGAAAAGCCGTTCTGGCTGAGTACATGGAGCAGGTACGGCGTTCCCAAAAATCCGGTCTGCAGCCGGTTTCCGTTGTCCCTGATAATCTGCACCAGCTCTGCGGCCTCTTCCGCCGGATCCTCCGCCAGCCCGAACTGCAGCGCCAGCACATGTGCCGTCTGGGTCGTCCTTTTGGGAAAGGCTTCCCGAAAAGCTTTTACAATATTGTGGTGAAGCTCCTCATATCCGGTCATATCCTTTCCCAGCACTTTCCCCGCCTTGATCAAAAGCTCCACAGAGTGGGAATAAAATGCGCTGGAGATCAGGTCGATGTCGGTAGCGCCCACATAGCTGCCATAAGGCGCATCCTGTGCCAGCCAATCCCCATAATGCTTTCCCCACAATTTCTTTGCATCATCGT
>CANRMK010000117.1 GCA_947631715.1 uncultured Acetatifactor sp. | reverse complement strand
GAGAACAGCGTGTTCTTTTCCACTCACAATGTGGCCGATATGGAGAATGTGACGGATTACTGTATGATCCTGGAGCACGGGAACATTGTGGAACAGGGCGCCGTGGAAGAACTGAAAGAGAAATACGTGCTGATCAAGGGGGAGGCCAAAGACGCGGAGGCGGCGGAGAAGATCCTGCTTAACTTTTCCGGCAGTAGCTATGGCTTTGAGGGAATCTGTCTTTCGGAAAAGCTGGATCAGCTGGCGGGAATGGATATCAAGGCACAGACGCCCACACTGTCCCAGATCAGCGTGGCGGTGATGCAGGTCCACACAAGGCTGAAAGCATAAAGGGAGAGAGCGCAATCGCGTAGAAACGCAAAGCGAATACATTCGCAAAGCAAATACATTCGCAAAGCAAATAAATTTGCTTGGAGTGAGGATTATCACGATGAAAAAACGATGGATCAGGGGAGTGAAAGGCTATCTGGCCTTTCTGGGCAGGGGGTATAAGCTTGTCATGTTTTTGCTGATGCCGTTAGCCGCATTGGGCATGGCGGCGCTGATCGCCTGTATCAAGGGGCAGGCTGCAGCCGGCATGTTCCCGGAGACGGATATGGCTGCCGCCGCGCTCCTTCTGCTGGCGGCGGAGGTGTACATGGACCGCTGGACCTTTGGCAGCATCGCGGCCAGGAAAGGAGGCGGCGTGGAATATCTGAAGACCTCCCCAAGAGGCCTGGAAACGGTGCGGGCGGCGCTATGGGCCGAAAAGGGCAGGATGCTCTTTGAGTATCTGGCGGTTTTTGGTCTCTGCAAGGCGCTGCAGAGGGGCATCTCCGGAGGAAGCTGGGGAGCATGGGGCCTGCAGGCTATCGTGCAGGCAGCGGCTTTAGTGACTGCAGAGTACTGTGTGGCAGTGTGCTTTAAGCAGATCGCACGGTACTTTGATGACCTGCATCTAAACAGCCTGCTGACGGCAATGGCGGGGATGGTGTTCATACTTTTGATAAACGCTTTGAGAGCTTTCGGAACGTATGTATTGCTGGGACTGTTTCTTCTGGCATTCCCGGCCACCATAGTCAGCATAAGGCTGACGACAGCGAGAGTGGAGGAGGATTACTATGATCAAAAAGTATAAGCTGGCGTTGAGACTGATGAGATACGGATACGGAGGCCGGCAGTGCATTCTGCTTTTCTGTCTGTTTTTCGGGCTGGGAGCGGTCTGCTGGTTTATGGGGAACGGTATGGCAGGATCCGCATGCATGATCGGGGGAGGAATGTACGCTTCTCAGATCCTCCAGGGAATGAATGTAAGCTTTATGGTGCAGAGTTCGCCGAAAAAGAAGATCATGCAGACAGCGCTTCCGGCGCTTTTGCACCTTAGTGCCGCTCTGATCATTTACGGGATCATTCTGCTGCTTGAACAGTACATGACAGCCAGCGGGAGACATCCTGTGACGGAAGCAGCCTATACGATCATCATGGCAGGCGGGATCACAATGATGATGTTGTTCTACAGCGGCATCGTCTATAAGCTGTTTGCGCTTGGAGTGGTGCTCGTTCTCTGGGTCTGTGTGGGAATGAATGTGTGCATGACGGCATTTATCATGGGGCGGAGCGTGGAGATCCCTCTGTGGGCAGCTGCGCTTCTGGGAGTGGGGGAGATCCTTGCGGGGAGCCTTCTGCAGTACCTGGCCTCGCTGGCCGTGTATAAACTGCCCCTTTCGAAGACCACCCAGCTGCGCATGTTACAGAAGTATATGTAAAGTTCCGGACTCCTCCGGCATAGAAATGAGATGAGGATAATCATGACCGCTGCGCGCCTGCTCTCTGCTTTCAACTGAGCAGAGACGGCTGCACCGGAAATGCCGGTAAGGGGGGCCCGGATGAATCAGAAGCTGGAGGATATGCTGCAGCTGGCGCTGGAAACGCCGGAGGGAGAACGCGAGAGGACAGAGGATCTGAACGTTGGATTTGACGGAGAGACCAAAAGCTGGGAGCTGATCGTCAAATACCGCGGCAGTCTGGATGCTCTGGAGCGCATGGGCGTGACCGTGGAGTATCTGCTGGCGGGCTATGCGGTCCTGACAGTGCCGGAGGGGCTGGTGGAGCGGGTGGCGGAAATCCCTGAAATCGAATATGTGGAAAAGCCTAAGAGATTTTTTTATGAGGCAGTGGGTCCCGCGGAGGAATCCTGCATTGCACAGGTAACCAGGCGGGATCCTTTTTTGTCCGGCAAAGGAGTGCTGCTCGCTGTGCTGGACTCCGGGATCGACTACAGATTGCCGGAATTCCGCAAGGAGGACGGAAGCACCCGGATCCGGTATCTCTGGGATCAGACCCTTATGCCGGAGCCCTTTCCGGAGGTACCCATAGGAAACGGAACGGTATTGCCGGATGTGTTTCTGAGGCAGCCGCCTGAGGGGTTTTCCATGGGGGTGGAATTCGACTCCTTTCAGATCGATCAGGCACTGGAGGCTGATGACCAATATAGTCAATTCAGAATGCTCCCCACGGTAGACACTACCGGGCACGGAACCGCAGTGGCGGGAATCGCCGCGGGAAGCAGTGATTTTTACCGAGGGACGGCGCCGGGGGCAGAGCTGTTGATCGTGAAGCTGGGACTGCCGGATGCGTCCGCTTTTCCCAGGACCACAGAGATCATGCGGGGAGTGACTTATGCGGTCAATAAGGCGGCACAGCTGCAGATGCCGCTGGTAATCAATCTAAGCTTCGGAAACAGCTATGGAGCCCATGACGGCAGCTCCCTGCTGGAGCGGTTTCTGGACAGCGCCGCGGAGGCGGGACGCACGGCGATCTGCGTGGGAAGCGGCAATGAGGCCGCAAGCGGAGGACACCTGGCAGGGAGTTTGACGGAAAACTTTCAAGGTACCGACAGCTATTTTGGCGCAAATGTCGTTTCTAATGTCACATCAGGTGTCGGAATAGGAACCGGCGTATTTTCAGGTAATACAGGCAGGTCAGAAAACACTGTTGTCAGAACGGTGAGATTGGCGGCGGTGGAATTGGCTGTGGCGGAGTATGAGAGAAACCTCAATGTGCAGCTGTGGAAGAATTACAGCGACGAGTACCGGATCCGCCTCCTCTCCCCCGGAGGTAAGGAGGCGGAGATCTCCGGGCGGACGGAGGGCGGAAAATTCACGCTGCGCCTGGAGCAGACGGATATCCTGGTGTTCTTTGGAGAGCCGGCGCCCTACTCTGCAGCGCAGGAGATCTATCTGGAATTTCTCCCTGCAGAGCGGCCCTATATCGACAGCGGGATCTGGAGCTTTCTGCTGGAGCCGGTGCGTGTGGTCACGGGGCGGTACTACTTTTATCTCCCGTCAGGGGCGGTGAGGAACAGCGGCACCGGATTTTACCGCTCCACGCCCCAGGTGACGCTCACCATACCCTCAACGGCGGCCAGGGTGATAACGGTAGGGGCTTACGACAGCACCTATGATGCCTATGCCGATTTTTCCGGCAGGGGATATGCGGATCCGGACAGGACTTTGGGCGTGGTGACGGCGGGCATGGCGAAGCCGGACCTTGTGGCCCCCGGGGTGGGGATTCTGGCGCCGGACGTCTACGGAGGATATACGCCGGTGACGGGGACCTCTTTTGCCACGCCTATTGTCTCGGGAAGCGCCGCCCTGCTCATGGAGTGGGGAATCGTCAGGGGGAATGATCCGTTTCTTTACGGAGAGAAAGTAAAAGCGTATCTGAGAAAAGGGGCAAGACCTCTGCGGGGAGAAGAAATCTACCCAAACGAAAGGGTGGGATGGGGAAAGCTTTGCGTGGCAGAGAGCCTGCCGGACTGACTGATGTGCAGTCCGGCAATCCGTAACAGTTCAGCCATACGGCATCGTGAAGTCAAGATCGTGTCTCTATGCGATCTTGCGAGGGATGCGGGGATCATTCCGCCTCTTCGTCCTCTAAGAACTGAGCGCCTGCCCGCAGGGTGATGCCGTTCACTTCCACGCTGCCGCCAAGCTCGATCACCAGGCATTCCCGGCCGTTTATCACCTTTGTCTCGATCAGGTCCGTGCGTTCGGGGTTTACCTTGATGACAACGTCAGGTGTTTTTACCTCGAAAGTTTTTGTATTCATCACATTGCTTGCCAGCAAAGAGGTGGTCTCTCCCGCAGTCTCGTCATAATGTCTGTCGAACTGGGCCAGCCTTTCGTTGGAGACGCCGCTGTCCGCCAGGATCGTTTTTACTTCATTTCGGTCCAACACTATGGGCTGCGGTTCGTCCTTGTGCTCTTCCGCCATTTCGGTCAGTTTTTCGTGGATGCTCTTGACGGCCTCAAATCCGCAGTCTTCCCCCAGAGTCTCCTCCACCAGCGTCTGGAACGTCTCTTTCTGGCTTCCGGCAGACAGGGGAAGCGGGCACCCTAAGAGCTGGTCCACAAGGCCGTCCTTTAATTCTTCCGGATCCTTGGAGTAGAAGAGGGTGCCGTGGATATCGCTTCCCCGGTCATTGAAAGCGGGGAACAGGAAGCCTGTGTCCGGCAGTCCCACCACCCAGTCCCGGATCCGGTTCCGGAAAGTATTTTCCGCCGCGTCGTAGCTTAAGCCGGGCTTGGACAGTTCCACAGGGCAGATGCAGGCCAGTATGTATTCGTATACCTCGTCGGAGGCGTCTTCCATTTCCAGCCCGTCCTTTGTGCGCCCGGGCACATCGTACACATCGTGCACCGCCAGGATCAGGTAGTTTCCCACATACTCATAATTTTCAATGATTCGGTCGTAAAATTCCTCCAGGAGCGCATCGTCCTTTAGCCCGCTGTCCCGCAGACGCAGGAGAAATTCCTGGGTGCCGCCCGCCTCCTCGCTGGCGAGGGGAAATTCCAGGGAGAGAAGATTTTTTCCAACGGTGCCGGACAGGACTTTCCGCAGGATCTCAAAATATTTGAACATTTCTTCTTCTGGGAGAGCGAGAAAGGCCTGCTTCAGCTCGGTCTTTTTGTTCTTTTCCCCGTCCACATAACAGCCGCAGATGCGGGTGATGGAGCATTTTTTCGGAGTAAGGAGCTTTTTGATCTCCGCGATTTCGGATTTTGTCATGGATTCCTCTTTTCCGCCGCATACAGGCGGCATTTTTGTAAAGTAAGGTAAGAGAAGGCTGGAAAGTAAATTCCCTATGTCAGCATCCCTATGTCAGCAGAAATACTATAGCATAAATGCGAAAATTGGACAAGCGCACTTGTGAAAGGAAACGTTTTATGGTAGTATGATAAAAGGCATTCCACGAAAAAACGAAAAAACATTACAGAGACATTACAGTGTACAGAGACATTACAGCGGTGCGTCGTATGCATCGGCTGTAAAAAGGGACAAGCGGAAAGGGACAAGCGGAAAGGGACAAGCGGAGAGGGAAAACAAGCGGAAAGGGAAAAACAAGCGGAAAGGAAAAACAATCGGAAAGGGAAAGCAAGAGGAAAGGGAAAGAGACATGGGCAAAAAAGAAAAAGGCAAGGGTTTCATGGCTGAATTCAAGAAATTTATTATGCGCGGGAATGTGATGGACATGGCCGTGGGCGTGATCGTGGGCGGCGCGTTCACCTCCATCGCCACCTCCTTAAATCAGGATATTCTGGCGCCGATTCTGGGTATTTTCGGCGGGACGGATTTCTCCAATCTGTTCGTAAAGCTGGGAGAGGGGGAGGCGGCCCCTGTTTTGTATTATGGCAACTTTATCACTGCCGTTATCAATTTCCTGATCACGGCCTTTGTGATCTTCCTGCTCCTCAAGGCGATCAACGGCCTGAGCAGCAAATTCAGCAGGGAAGAGGAAAAGCCGGCGGCTCCCACCACAAAGAAATGTCCTTTCTGTAAGAGCGAGATCGCCATTGATGCTACCAGATGCCCCCACTGCACCTCTCAGCTTGAAGAAGCGTAAGAGAATTGGGACGGCGCTTCCCGGAGACGGCATGCGGGCAGTGAGTTCAGTATGTGGGCAATATGTTGAATTATTGATTGGAATGGATTGATTGCTAGTGTGCTGAGGCGCGCATAGGGATATAAATTTGAAATTAAACTTTCAAATTTTGATTGTTATGCGTGCTGAAGCACGCAAGGGGTATGAGCATGAAAGCAGGGCTGTTGTGGAAAAAGTGCATATGTCTCACGGCCGGGCTTTTTGCGGCATGCCTGCTTTCCGGCTGCGGCCGGGCCGGGGAGAGGACTGAAAATGCCATGGAGCTGATCCAGTCCTTTGACTACCAGGGGGCACTTGCGGAGCTGGACGCGGCGGAGGAGGGCGGCGAGAATGTCCGCCTAGTACAGCGAGCCAGGGGGATCGCCTATATGGGGCTTACCCAGTACGACGAGGCGGTCCGCTGTTTTCAGGAAGCCCTGGGGGCCAGCAGCGGGCTGGTGCAGAATGTGGACTTTGACCTGAATTATTATCTCGCTGCGGCTTACGCCAAGAGCGGCGATTACGCCAAGGCGGAGGAGACCTATAACGCTATACTGGCCCTGCGCAGCAAGGAGGCCGACGCATATTTCCTCCGGGGGAACGCGAGAATGAACCTGTCCCGGTACGATGACGCCAAGGCGGATTTTGACCGGGCCATCTCCATGCGGCCGGAGGATTATGACATGCTCATAGAAATCTATGAGATCCTGGAGCATTTCGGGCAGCAGGAGACCGGTAAGGAATATCTGCAGACGGCGCTCTCGTCCGGCGGAAAGAGCATGGATAATTATGTGATCGGCAGGATCTATTACTACTTAGGGGAGTATGAGCGGGCTTACCTGGCCCTGGAACAGGCCAAGGACAAGGGCGGCGAATCCAGCTGCCTGTACCTGGGCAGGGCGTATGAGGCCACTGGGGACTACAATTATGCCGCCAATGTGTACAACAGCTATTTAAGCAGTCATGACGGCAGCGCAGAGCTGTACAACCAGCTGGGCCTGTGCGAGATAGCGCGGGGGGATTACCAGAAAGCCCTCGAGGCGTTCCAGGCAGGAATGCAGCTGGAGGACAATTCCATTCTCCAGACGCTGTCTTTCAACGAGGCTGTAGCCTATGAGTACCTTGGGGAGTACGAGCAGGCGGCGGCGCTGATGAATAATTATCTGAAAAATTATCCTGATGATGAACAGGCCAGGAGGGAATGCGAATTCCTGAGCACGAGATAGACCGTGCGGAAAACGGGCGGACAGAGACGTGCGGAAAAGGAAAAAGAGCAGAATAAGGGAAAAAGAGCAAAAAAGGGAAAAGAGAAAAAAGAGAAAAGAGCAAAAAGGGAAAAGAGAAGAAAAGAGAAGAAAAGAGAAAAAAAGAAGCCGCAGGTCAACGCGGCTTCTTTTCTGATGCTGGGGTTTCCTGCCTTGTCTTTAAGAACATGGCATATTCCATCAGATGGCTGATAGAACCGGCATCGCAGGCCAGGATCACATCTACCACCTCGGAAAGGGTATAATCCCT
>CANRMK010000116.1 GCA_947631715.1 uncultured Acetatifactor sp. | reverse complement strand
GGCCTGCCATAAAAAAGCAATTTCAGACCTAGCGGTCTGTCATGAAAAGGGCACTTCCAGACCTGACGGTCTGTCATGAAAAGGGCACTTCCAGACCAGGCGGTCTGCCATAAAAAGGCAATTTTAAAATGTGGGGAATCAGTATGAGATACGGGTTTACGACCGGAAGCTGTGCGGCGGCAGCGGCAAAGGCAGCCGCCTATATGCTGCTTACAGGCAGAGAGAAGACCGAGATCACCATTGAGACGCCGAAAGGAATCCCGTATACGGCCCGTCTCGTTCACATTGAGCGCGGGGAGCGGCAGGTGAGCTGTGCAGTGGAAAAGGACGGAGGGGATGACCCGGATGTGACTACAGGGGCCCTGATCTGTGCGAAAGTGTCGTTCGGAGAAAGCGCAGAGGGAATCATCGGCATCGAGGGCGGGAAAGGGGTGGGGCGCGTTACCAGGCCCGGCCTGGATCAGCCGGTGGGAAGCGCGGCGATCAATCGCATGCCCAGAGAAATGATCGAGAGAGAGGTGCGGCAGGTATGTGAGGCCGCGGATTACAGGGGAAGCCTGAATGTGGAAATTTCCGTGCCCGACGGAGAACGGATCGCGGAGAGGACCTTTAACCCGAGGCTGGGAATCGTGGGAGGCATTTCCATTCTGGGGACTACCGGAATCGTGGAGCCGATGAGCCGCCAGGCGATGTTAGATACCTTAAGGGTGGAACTGAACCAGAAAAAAGCGGAGGGCTTTGACCGTGTGATGGTCTCCCCGGGCAATTACGGACTTGACTTTATGAAACAAGCGTATGGGTATGATCTGGACAAAAGCGTCAAGTGCGGCAATTTTATCGGAGCGTCCGTGGACATGGCCGTGGAGCTCGGATTTCGGGCAATGCTGCTCACCGGCCATATTGGAAAGCTTGTCAAGGTGGCAGGAGGGATCATGAATACCCACTCCGCGGAGGGGGACTGCAGGATGGAGCTGCTGGCGGCGTTTGCGGTCAGAGCGGGCGTGGATCAGAGGGCGGTGCGGAAGATCCTGGACTGCACCGCCTCGCAGGAGGCTCTGACTATCCTGGAGGGCACCGGAAAGAGACAGGAAGTGATGGAGCTTTGCATGGAGCGCATCTGTTATTATCTGGACAGACGGGCAGGCGGGAAGCTGAAAGTGGACTGTATCATGTATGCCAACGGGTTCGGGGAGCTGGCAAGGAGCAGGGGGGCGGAGAAATGGTTTACTTTGTAGGCGCGGGAACGGGAGCGCCGGATCTGATCACAGTCAGGGGAATGAGGCTTTTGGAGCGGGCTCAGGTGATCCTGTATGCAGGTTCTCTGGTAAATCCTGAGCTGTTAAAATACGCCGGAGAGGGCTGTGAATGCTTTGACACTTCCAAAATGATCCTGGAGGAGGTGATCGGGACAATGCGCCGGGCGGAGGCAGAGGGCTTGACCACCGTGAGACTGCACACCGGAGATCCCAGTATTTACGGGGCAGTCAGGGAGCAGATGGACGAGCTGGACAGGCTGGGGATCCCATATGAGAGCTGTCCCGGCGTCAGCGCCTGCTTCGGGGCTGCCGCTTCCCTGAACCTGGAGTATACGCTGCCGGGAGTCTCCCAGACGCTGATCCTCACCAGAATGGAGGGGAGGACGCCGGTCCCGCCGGGGGAGAGCATTGAGAGCCTTGCGGCACACCGCGCCTCCATGGCCGTGTACTTAAGCGCGGGAATGCTGGAGGAATTAAGTGAAAGGCTTTTGCGGGGAGGATATGACCGGGATACGCCGGCGGCCCTTGTATATAAAGCCACCTGGCCGGAGGAGGAAGCGTATGTGTGCACTGTGGCGTCCCTGCCGGAAACGGCGGCGGAGCACGGTATCCGCAGGACGGCTCTGGTGCTGGTGGGAGATGCTGTCACACATCAAAATTACAGAAAATCCAGATTGTATGCCTCTGATTTTTCCACGGGATTCAGAAAGGCGGCGGATAGGGAATGAGAAGCATGAGCGTGATCAGCTTTACGGAAAGCGGAGCGCGGCTTTCGGAAAAGCTGGCGGAACTATGGGGGAGCAGGGAAAAGGAGGCCCCGGGGGACATTGAGATCGGGGAGATCGAACTGTATACGAAATGCAATGCCCCAAAAGGCCGGGGAGCGGAAACGGAGCCGGGTCAGGGTGCGGCAGGAGCCGCAAGGGCTGTGGAAGAGAGCGTGGGGGAATGGGCCGGGGAGCAGATGCGGGCGGGAAAGATCCTGTTATTTATAGGAGCCTGCGGCATTGCCGTCAGGGCGGTGGCGCCCCATCTTTCTGATAAGCTTCGGGACAGCCCGGTCCTGGTGGCGGACGAAAAGGGAAATTACGTGATTCCGATCCTTTCCGGGCATTTCGGAGGGGCCAACGAGATTGCCGTCCGGATCGCGACGATGCTGGGGGCGGTGCCCGTCATCACCACGGCCACGGACCTGAACCAAAAATTTGCGGTGGATCTCTTTGCGCGAAGGAACGGCCTTTTTGTGGTGAACAGGGAGGGGATCGCAAAGGTCTCGGCAAAGGTGCTGGCCGGGCAGGAAATCACCATGTCTGTGGAGACAGGGCATTTTCGCGGGGAGGGCAGGCTGCCGTCCGGGGTGCGCATGGTGCCCTATCCGCCGGGCGGGCCGGTAGATGTGCTGGTCACCGGGGAGGAGAAAGAGCCTGACGCTGTCCTGCTCTTAAGACCCAGGGAATATGCGCTGGGAATCGGCTGCAGAAAAGGAAAGGAAGCGGACAAGATAGAGGTTTTTATCCTGCAGGGCGCAAAGGAGGCAGGCATTTCCCCGGAGCGGTTCTTTGCGGCCGCGTCTATTGACTTAAAAAGGGAGGAGCCGGGGATCCTGCAGTGGAGCCGGAGACACCGGGTTCCCTTTCTCACCTACACGGCGGAGGAACTTAGGGAGACGGAGGGCGAATTTCATGGGTCTGCGTTTGTGCTCAGGGCTGCGGGCGTTGACAATGTGTGTGAGCGGGCGGCGCTGAGAGCCTGCGGGCCCGGGGGGAGGATCGTCTACGGAAAGCATGCGGCCGACGGAATGACCATAGCTGTGGCAGAGCGGGAATGGAGTGCGGGATTCAATGAAGAATAAGAGTTCGATTTCTATTGTGGGAATAGGGCCCGGCAGGGAGGAGTTTATGACTCTGGAGGCCGTAAGGGCTTTGGAAGAGGCAGATGTCATTGTGGGATATACGGTCTATATCGATCTTCTGAGCCGGCGTTTTGCGGGAAAGGAAATGATATCCACGGCCATGCGCCGGGAGATGCAGCGATGCAGGATCTGCTTTGAAGAGGCGGCAAAGGGGAAAAGGATCGCTTTGGTCTGCAGCGGAGATGCGGGAATATACGGTCTGGCATCATTGATGTATGAGATGGGAAAGGAATACCCGGAGACGGAACTGCGGGTGATTGCGGGCGTAACGGCGGCAAGCAGCGGGGCAGCAGTTCTGGGGGCGCCTCTGAACCATGATTTCTGCGCGGTCAGCCTAAGCGATCATCTGACGCCGTGGGAGAAGATAGAGAAAAGGCTGACTGCCGCCGCGGAGGGCGATTTTGTCATAGCGCTCTATAATCCTGCCAGCCGTAAGAGGCAGGATTCCCTGATGAGGGCCTGCGATATCCTGCTTGCGCATATGGAGGAGGAACGGCCGTGCGGATATGTGGAAAATATCGGGAGAGAGAGCACGAAAGCCGTGGTCTGCACCTTAAAGGAGCTGCGGGAGGCAGGGGGAAATATGTTCACTACGGTGTTTATCGGAAATTCGGAATCCGAGATCATAAATGGCAGACTGATCACAAAACGGGGGTATCGGATTGAAAGAGATACTGATCTTTGCGGGGACAACTGAGGGGCGGAGACTGTCAGAGTGCTTGTCGGCGGCGGAAATCGCGCATACGCTGTGCGTGGCTACCGAGTACGGGGAGATCGTCCTGAAAGAGGATCCGCTTGCAAAAGTACACCGGGGCCGGATGGACCGGACACAGATGCGGGAGTACATGAAAGAAGGAGATTTCGCGGCGGTGGCGGACGCCACTCACCCTTATGCGGAGGAAGTGTCGGAGAACATAAGGGCGGCTGCGGAAGAGACAAAGATTCCCTATATCCGGATCAACCGGGAAACGGGCGGCGCCGGAGAGACGAACGCCGCGGTCACTTATTATGACACCGCACAGGCCTGCGCGGCGGCGCTGGAGAAAACAGAGGGGAATATCCTGCTGACTACCGGCAGCAAGGACTTAAAGGTCTACTGCGCCTTGGACCGGGTAAGGGAAAGGCTGTATGTGAGGATCCTGCCTGCGCCTGACAGCCTGGCGGCCTGCGTGGAACAGGGCATCGGCGGCGGGCATATCCTAGCGCTGCAGGGGCCCTTTAACGCGGAGATGAACGAGGCCATGATACATCAGTACAGGATCGGATGCCTGGTGACTAAGGAAAGCGGCAGGACAGGGGGATATAAGGCAAAGCTGGAGGCTGCAGCGCGGGCGGGCATTCCGGTCCTTGTGGTGGGCCGGGGAAAGAGAGAGCAGGGCTGTTCGTTTTCGGAGGCCTGCAGGAAGATCGGAGAGCTCTGCCAGAAGGCCATAGAGCTGCCGGACGAGATGGAGATCGTGCTGGCAGGCGCAGGGATGGGCGGCGGAGACGATCTGACGGGAGAGGTGCGGCGGGAGATAGGCAGTGCGGATATCCTGCTGGGAGCGGAGCGCTTGATTGCGCCGTACCGGGCTCGGCTGGAGAAAAAGCCCTATTACTGTGCGGAGCAGATCGTTCCCTTTCTGGAGGAGATGCAGGAGAGCCTGGTGCTGGAGGGAGGAAAGGCGGTAGTGCTTTTTTCGGGGGACAGCGGTTTTTACAGCGGATGCCGGATTCTGTACAGCGCCCTGCAGGAGAGGATCGCCGCAGGCAGACTGCGGGCCCGGGTGCGTATTCTGCCGGGCGTCTCTTCGGTGGCGTATCTGGCCGCCTGCATCAAGGAGAGCTATCAGGACGCAGCCATTATCAGCATGCACGGGAAGAAGCTGCCGGATATAGCCGGCAGGATACGGAGGTCGGAAAAAACGTTTCTGCTGACCTCGGGGGCGGAGGACGTGAGGCTTTTGGGGAAAGCGCTTCTGGAGGCGGGCATGGAACAGTGCGTGATCCTGGCGGGATATCAGCTTTCCTATCCCCGGCAGCAGATCCTGACGCTTACGCCAAAGGAGTGCTGCGAGGTCAGGGACGAGGGGCTGTACACCTGTTTCGTGAGAAACCCCTACGGGGATTTTGCGGCGCTGACCCACGGAAGAGCGGACGGCGATTTTATCAGGGAGAAGGTGCCCATGACCAAAGAGGAAGTGCGGGAAGTGAGCATCTGCAAGCTGAAGCTGGGCCGGCGGTCCGTGGTGTATGACATCGGCAGCGGAACGGGCTCCATAGCCGTTGAGATCGCCGGACTGTCTGAGGATATCAGAGTGTACGCCGTGGAGCAGAACGGCGAGGCTGCCCGGCTGATCGAAAAGAACCGGGAAAAATTCTGTCTCGGAAATATAACGGTGGTGGAGGCCCAGGCGCCCGACGGCCTTTTGGGGCTGCCAGCGCCTACCCACGCTTTTATCGGTGGAAGCGGCGGCAGATTAAAGGAAATCCTGTCTGAACTGTACCGGAGGAATCCCAGGATGCGCGTGGTCATAAACGCTGTCAGCATGGAGACCATCTGCGGGATCGGGGAAATTCTCAGGGAGTACCCGGTGGAAAACCAGGAGACGGTGCAGATACAGGTGAGCAGAGCAAAGAAAATGGGAGAGCATCATCTGATGCGGGCCGAGAATCCGGTCTGGATCTGTGCCTTTGATTTCTGCATGAGGCCGGAATAAGAGGAGCGGGAGCCGGAAGGATTTGTATGAAATTAAAGCGGGTCATGATCGCCGCCCTGGGGAGCGGAAGCGGCAAGACTACGATCACATGCGCATTGTTACAGACATTGAAGACGCTGGGCCTGCAGGCGGCTGCCTGCAAATGCGGGCCAGATTATATCGATCCCCTGTTCCATGAGAAGGTGCTGGGCGTTCCCTCAAAGAACCTGGACACTTTCTTTACGGGGGAGGCAGAGACGAGGGAGCTGTTCTTAAGGGACAGGACGGAAAGGGATTTTGTGGTCCTGGAGGGAGTCATGGGACTGTATGACGGACTCGGGGGCATCTGCAGGGAGGGGTCTTCCTACCACCTGGCGTCTGTCACCAGGACGCCGATCATCCTTGTGGCGGATGCCAAAGGAATGGGACGTTCTGTGATTCCCCTGATTGCAGGATTCCTGGCATATGACAGGGAACATCTGATAAAAGGTGTGATCCTGAACAGAATGCGCGGGTCTTTCTATGAGGTCATAAGGCCAATTATGGAAAAGGAGCTGGGGATCCGCGTGTTGGGGTATTTAGAGGAAGACGAGAGGCTCAGGCTGGAAAGCAGGCACCTGGGGCTTATGCTGCCGGAGGGGACAGGGCGTGTCAGGGAGTGGCTGGAGACAGCGGAGGAGGCCTTTCGGAGGACGGTCTCGGTGAGGGAGATCCTGGAGATCGCACAGCAGGCGGAGGAGCTGCAGGGAGGCATCCCGCCCGCCCGCGCCGGGCGCTGCACCAAGGAGCGGGGGCCTGTGATCGCAGTGGCCAGGGACGAGGCCTTTTGCTTTTACTATGAGGATAATCTCCGCATGCTGCGGGAGTACGGCGCCGAAACGGTATTCTTTTCTCCCCTGTGCGACAAGGGCCTGCCCGAGGGTTGCTGCGGTCTTCTTTTGGGAGGCGGGTATCCGGAGGTCTATGCAAAGGAGCTTGGCGCGAACGATGCAATGCTTCATGAGATACGGGGAGCGGTGGCAGGAGGAATGCCCACGGTAGCGGAGTGCGGAGGCTTTCTGTATCTCCACTCCTCCCTGATCGACAAGGAGGGGAACCGCTATCCCATGGCGGGCGTCATACCGGCGCTGTGCCGATACGCCGGCAGGTCAGTCCGGTTCGGATATGTGGAGCTGGAGGAAAAGACGGGCTTTTTCCTGCCGGCGGGTGAAAGGATAAAGGGCCATGAATTTCACTACTTTGACAGCAGCGACAACGGCTGCGGCTGTGTGGCTGTGAAGCCCGCTTCCGGCAGACAGTACTCCTGTGTGATGACGGGGGAGAGCTTCTGGATGGGCTTCCCGCATCTATATTATCCCTCCAATCCGTCTTTTGTGAAAAGCTTTGTCAGGAAAGCGGAAAAATACAGAGAAAGGACCGGTGCCGCCAATGCAGGATTCCCATCGTTTTTTTGAAAATAAGAGCTGCCGATATTTTCCGTGCCACAGCGTTTCGGGAGACTTTAACTGTCTGTTCTGCTACTGTCCGCTGTATCACATGGAGAACTGCCCGGGAAATCCGCGGTATACGGAGAAATCCGGAAAGCGGAT
>CANRMK010000115.1 GCA_947631715.1 uncultured Acetatifactor sp. | reverse complement strand
ATGTACTCGCTCTCCAGGTTCACCGGCTTATCCAGCGCGTCCCGGATAGTGGTGTAATCTTTCATCATGCTCCTGATTCCGGAGATCAGATCCTGCTTCATACGGTTGTCACAGGGAAGAAGCTCCACCCATTTTGGCATATAAAATTCTATGGAGGAAATGGGAAATTCATAGAGCACATTTTCCAACAGCATGTTGATATCGTCTTTCTGCAGCTGTTCGCAGTTGACCGTAACGGCGGAAACGCCGTACTTCTCATTGATTTCCGCCACCACAGCCTTTGCGTCTTCAGAATACGGCTTCTGGCTGTTCACCAGCACAAGGAAAGGTTTGTGCAGCTTCTTTAAGGCAGTGATGGTCTTTTCCTCCGCCTCCAGATAATTGGCCCTGGGGATCTCTCCGAAGCTGCCGTCCGTGGTGATCACAAGGCCTATGGTGGAATGGTCGTTCATGACTTTGTCCGTTCCGATCTCCGCGGCCTGGGTGAAAGGGATTTCATAGTCGAACCAGGGCGTCTTCACCATCCGCTCCACATCCTCTTCCATATGCCCCGCCGCGCCATCCACCATATAGCCCACACAGTCAATCAGCCGCACGGACACCTCCACATCCCCGTTCAAGGTCACTTTTGCCGCCTCATTGGGAATGAATTTGGGCTCTGTGGTGGTGATGGTCTTGCCCCCGGCGCTCTGAGGCAGTTCGTCCTGGGCGCGGGTTTTCGCATGCTCATCTTCCATATAAGGAAGCACCAACTCCTCCATAAACCGCTTGATGAACGTCGATTTCCCGGTGCGCACCGGCCCCAGCACTCCTATGTATATCTCACCCCCGGTACGGTGCTTGATATCATTGTACAGGTCGTAGGTATTCAAAGCGAATTTTTCCATAGAAAAACCTCCTGCATATACTGTTATAGTATATGTGGGAGGTCTTTGATTCATTACAGCAGGCGGCATTCACTCCATCACAATCCGCTTGAAATCTTTCCCCTTTGAGCTTCCTATCTGCTTTCGTCCATCACATCACTACCCGTTTAAAATTCTTCTTGCCCCGCTTTACCACAATACCCTCGCCCGAAAAACACTCCTGCCCATAGGAGGTCTTAATGTCCGACACCTTTTCATTGTCCACGGTGACGCCACCCTGCTCCACGGCACGTCTGGCCTCGGAACGGGAAGCGGTAAGCCCCGCCTTTACCAGAACACCGAGAATGTCGATCTCCCCGTCACGGAAATCTTCCTCCGTCAGCTTACAGGTGGGCATCTCCGCCGCATTGCCGCCGGCGAACAGCGCTCTGGCGCTCTCCTGCGCCCTGTCGGCCTCCTCCGTGCCATGCACCAGCTGGGTCAGCTCATAGGCCAGGATCTCCTTTGCTTGATTTAACTGGCTGCCCTCCCAGTTCTCCATCTCCCTGATCTGCTCAAGGGGCAGAAACGTCAGCATCTTCAGGCACTTTACCACATCCGCGTCCGCCACGTTCCTCCAGTACTGATAGAACTCGTAAGGAGAAGTCTTCTCCGGGTCAAGCCACACGGCGCCTTTCTGGGTCTTTCCCATCTTCTTGCCCTCGGAGTTGAGGAGCAGGGTGATGGTCATGGCATAGGCGTCCTTTCCCAGCTTTCTGCGGATCAGCTCCGTGCCGCCCAGCATGTTGCTCCACTGGTCATCGCCGCCGAACTGCATATTGCAGCCGTATTTCTCATAGAGCTGCAGAAAGTCGTAACTCTGCATGATCATGTAGTTGAACTCTAAGAAGCTTAAGCCCTTTTCCATACGCTGCTTATAGCATTCCGCCGTCAGCATCCGGTTCACGGAGAAATGCACGCCGATGTCCCGGATAAATTCAATGTAATTCAGATTCCGCAGCCAGTCTGCGTTGTTTACCATAATGGCCCTGGAATGCTCCTCTTCTTTTCCCCCATCGCCGAACTGGATAAAACGGCTCATCTGCTTCTTAAAACACTCGCAGTTGTGATCGATCATCTCAGTAGTCATCATAGTGCGCAGGTCGCTTCTGCCGGAGGGGTCACCGATCATGGCCGTCCCGCCTCCGATCAGGGCGATGGGCTTATTTCCCGCCATCTGCAGGCGCTTCATCAGGCACAGCGCCATAAAATGTCCCACATGAAGGCTGTCTGCGGTGGGGTCAAAACCGATGTAGAACACCGCCTTACCATTGTTGATCATTTCCTTGATCTCTTCTTCGTCCGTAAGCTGGGCCAAAAGGCCGCGCTCCTTTAATTCATCAAATACTGTCATTTCCCTTTTCTCCTCTTCTCAGCAGGCAGTGTCAAAACCACCTTGTTTTTGTATCTAAATCTAATAAAAAATCGCATCACTATTCTGGCTTGCTGATTTTCTGCTGCTAAAATTTTTCCACGCATTTATTATAACAAATTCACGAAAATTGACAACCTGCTTTTGAAATGTTACACAATCGAAAACCATTTTCTCCTATGCTCTTATTGCATCTGGAATCTCTTGAATCAAACGGCTTCCTAAGTATCTAAAGTGTAATATTTAACACTTTAACAGACTTGGAATTTGGTGCTTGATCATATATTTTCTTTGACAATGAGAAAATGCGAAATCCCAAAAACCAATGAGACAGCAATCAAAACCGGATGCCGAAGTAAAAGACCGTTCAGCAGGAACAAAACGGCGGGAATCAATGCTAATCCATAGAGAACGAGCACTCCGCCATTTTATTTCATGATACCTTATCGGGTATATCTTTATTTATCTTTTCGGTACATCCATCTCTATCGATTTACCATCAGCTTCACCATGGCCTGGTTTAAGCCGTCCACGGTAAGCTTATACATAGGGAACATTTCCTTGATGGCAGTCTCCGCCTCCCGCCAGGGAGCCCGCCCGGGCGCCATCTTTGGATTCAGCCAAACCACCTTTTTATACTTCTTCTTCACAAGCTTCAGCCACTCATAGCCGGACAGCCCGCCGTTAGGCCCCCGGTAATTCCCGGTGTCTGAATAGAGCTCCTCCGGCGCCATGGCTGCGTCCCCCACGATAAGCACTTTATAATCGCTGTCCAGATTCTGGAACATCCATTCCGTGTCCACCCAGTCACCGTTCTCGCACTCCGGAGTCTTGTAGAGTTTGCTGTAGATACAATTGTGAAAATAGTAAGTCTTCACATCCTTATAATGGTTGGATTTATGCACTGCCTGGAACAGATCGTTCAACAGGCTGCTGAAAGGAATCATGGTGCCTCCGGAATCCATGAGAAGCAAAAGCTTTACCGCGTTCTTCCGGGGCTTTTGCATAACGATCTGCAGGCAGCCTCCGTTATTGCAGGTCTTATCTACCGTACCGTTTATGTCAAGTTCCGTCTCCGGGATATCCAGCCTGCTGGAAAACTGTCTGAGTTTTCGGAAAGCCAGCTGGAACTGCCTGTTGTCCAGGACACGATCGTCCCTGAAATCCCGGTATTTCCTTGCGCCTACCACAGAAAAGGCGGACTGATACCCGGTCTGGCCGCCCACCCGGACGCCGCCCACATTGCCCCCCATATTTCCGAAAGAGGTCTTTCCCATGGTGCCGATCCAGAAGCTGCCGCCGTTATGTTCCTCATTCTGGTCTTTCAGGCGCTGCTTAAAGGTCTCCTCCACGTCCTCCTTGTCGATCTGCAGATCCTCCATCTGGTTCAGATGCGCCCTGGCCTCCTCGTGGGCAAGCTCCATCATATCCGACTTGTCCAGCCACCGCAGCATCTCCTTTCCCACTTCCGTCTCTCTCTGGGCCGGCTTAAAGCATTCCTCAAAGGCCATGTCATATTTATCAAAATCCGTCTCGCTTTTTACCAGGATCATCCGGGCCACATAATAGAACTGTGTCAGGGAACTGCCGCACAATCCCTTGTCCAGGGCTTCCTGCAGGGTCAGGAATTCTCCCAGCGTCACATGAAGCCCCTTTTCTCTGAGCGTCTCAAAAAACTTCGTAAACATTTCCGGCTCCCTTTCCCGATACGTTCGATCCTTTGCCGTCTTATACTTTGTTTCAGTCCCTCCAGCCCGCTGAATGCCCCGTCAACGAAATGGACAGCCTTTACGGCTCAAAGAGTTCTTTCCCAACTGTCCTCCGAAAAGACAGCCGTCTTGCTCCGCCAGGCCCTGGCATTACAGATTCCCGTCATGCCGCACCAGCTCCAGGTCCTCGTCCTTCTTTACCACAACGCCCACGAACGGCAGTTTCGACCGGATCTCATCGGCGGAAATCCCGCCCACCTGCAGGGCGTTTATCCAGTCGATCAGTTCAGAGGTGCTGGGCTTCTTCCGAATGTCCCGGATAGAGCGGATATTGTAAAATACTTCCATGGCGTTCTTTAACAGGTTGGCCTCCACATTGGGAAAATGCACCCGCACGATCTCTTCCATCAGTTCCGGTCCCGGAAAATCAATATAGTGGAAAATGCACCGGCGCAAAAACGCATCCGGCAGTTCTTTCTCCGCATTGGAGGTAATGATCACGATGGGCCGGTGCTTTGCTTTCACCGTCCGCTTCGTCTCGTTGATATAGAATTCCATCTGATCCAGTTCCCACAAAAGGTCGTTGGGAAACTCCAGGTCCGCCTTGTCGATCTCGTCGATCAAAAGCACCACCTGATCCTCGCTGTCGAAAGCCTCGCCCAGCTTACCAAGCTTGATATATCGGGCAATGTCGTCCACGCCCTCCTCGCCGAACTGGCCATCGTAAAGACGCTGAATGGTATCGTATACATACAGCCCCTCCTGGGCTTTCGTCGTGGATTTGATATTCCAGATAATAAGCCGCTTGCCCAGAGCCTTTGCCACAGCCTCCGCCAGCATGGTCTTCCCCGTGCCGGGCTCTCCTTTGATCAACAGCGGCTTCTTTAACGCAATGGCAATGTTCACGCTGGCCATCAGTTCCTCGCTGGCTACATACTCCTGCGTTCCAGAGAACGCTGGTCCAGAGAACGCTGTTCCTGAGAACGCTGTTGCACTTAACTCTGTTTTTGCCGTTTCCAAAGCCGCTGCTTTCGCGGCCCCGTTCTCCCGGTCCTGTGCCGGATTATGATCCATATCTCCCATACTCACACACACCTTTCCCTTGAAATCCGTTCCTAATTATGTTACGATATTCCTGCCTTAAAATCAAGGAAATTCTTTGCGAAAGGGGTATCGCGTAATGATAGCAAATCTGTATGAGGACAAGCCTACACTCTCTTTTGAAGTGTTCCCGCCCAAAAAGGACGGCGAGTTCGAAAAAGCTTTTGAAGTATTGACCTCCCTGGGTGAACTGCACCCGGACTATATCAGTGTCACTTACGGCGCAGGCGGAAGCCGGGCTGGGAAGACAGTGGAACTGGCCTCCTACATTCAAAATACCCTGCATATTGACGCCATCGCCCATATGACCTGTGTGGGCAGTAAAAGGGAACAGCTTCTTACCGTCTATGAGGAATTAAAGAAAAACAACATCTCTCATGTGCTGGCCCTGCGCGGGGACCGCCCCAGGGACATGAGCGACGAGCAGTACGCTTCCCGTGATTTCGCCCATGCAAGCGATATGATGGAATTTTTAAAGGAAAACACGGATCTGCACCTGGCCGGCGCATGCTATCCCGAAAAACACTTTGAGAGTTTCAGTATGGAGACGGATCTGAACAATATGAAGAAAAAACAGGACGCAGGAGCGGAATTTTTTATCAGCCAGCTGTTTCTGGATAACGATTACTACTATGCCTTTCTGGAGAAAGCTGCGAAAAAAGGGATCAGTGTGCCAATCTGCGCCGGGATCATGCCCATCACCTCCGCAAAGCAGATCGGCACCTCCATCACCCTCTCCGGCTCCAGCGTGCCAAAGGCCATGTCCGATCTGCTGGCCGCATACGGAGACAAGCCGGAGGAAATGCGCAAAGCCGGCGTGGACTACGCCATCCGCCAGATCAGAGACTTAAAAGAAAACGGCGTAAAGCACATTCACCTCTACTCCATGAACAGGCCAAAGACCACGGGCGAGATCGTGGCAGGGATTTCGTGTGAGAAGTGAGATTCTGCAAAAGCCGCATAATAACATAATAATCAGTAACTCCATAATTTAAAAGGAGAATAACGTAAAAGGCATCAAAAAAGCAACCGCGCTAGCCAAAGTTAGGTTGCTTTTTTGAATTACTCTTAACAAGGGCGAACCGTTGCTTTACGGTAACACCTTTTCTAAAATTTGTCTTAGCACTTATCAGGGCTTCCATCAATAGTAAATCTGCTTACAAATTACAAAATTTACTCAGCATTTATTTTCCTTTTTCTTGAATATCTTGATGTCTTCACAACATTATGAACAGTATATTCCGAAACATTATCATTTTCATTTAACTGCTCGTACGCCCGCTGAGCCCATGTCTTATTAGATGTATGAGCCGCAATCTCGGCGTTTCTATCGAAAATCTGATCAATTTTACTGCGTTTAATCAACGTTGCCGCCAAACTACCAGGTACCTTATATTGTGAGACAAGTATATTCTGTATAGAAGCTAATGCGTTCTCCTTTAATACAAAGTCTTTTCCTTTCACTGATACCAGTATTCCCTTCATATACTTTTCCTTTCTTTCTATTGTATACTAAACAACATTAATTATACGAGCGTTCTCTAAGTATTTCAATGAGCGGACAGTATGAAATGAATATTGTTTTGCCTCTGGATCCACATTACCCTCATTGATTGAGTTAACCAATTCTAAAATATCTCTTCTATATTCCTCATAAGCTCTTCCTGAATTATTAACATCATCTAATATGAAATCAATCTTATCAGTAATAGCAGATATTCCGGCATCTGCAGGTATATCAACCACCACATCATACTTATAATCAAGATTATGTAACTGATTTGGGAAAAAAGAATTCATTAAAATAAATTTTTCCAGCCCTGTACGATTAATTGCAACAAAAAATTTCCATTCATCAGTGACGCTGTCAAAATGCCTTATATTAAGATTTTTCTTTGCCTTTTCCTCATCAAAATACATTTCAACAACAACTGGTTTTTGCGGAGCAAACGTCATCGTTCTGGCTCTTTCTTCCGCGAACTCTTTATTTTTCGACAAATAAAAACCTCTTGCATTATCAGTAAAACGGTCGCACTTACCAAAATCAACCCCAGAAGTTATGATATTTTCAGCGCTCAAATTATCAGTTCCATGATACAAAAGCATTGATCAATACTCCTCATTTGTATTTTAATCGTACAATATTTTTCATAAATTGTCAAACATATTAGGTTTAAATTCCACATTTTTCAGTCAATTACATCAGTACAAACAAATCATTCTGCAATTAACCGAAACATTTTCCTATTATAATCTGCCCTTTTCTCACGCCTCCCACTGTATCTCGGACACCTCGATTTTCTTGTCGCGCAGCATCAGCTCTTTCACTGCCTGATCCGGGCTCTTGCCCTCAAAGAGGATCTGATTCACCTGCTCGATGATAGGCAGCTGCACATCGTA
>CANRMK010000114.1 GCA_947631715.1 uncultured Acetatifactor sp. | reverse complement strand
GGGAGTGGTGCATCTGTATGCCCAGTGGCGGCCCTCTGAGAGCACGCTGCACATTGATCCCGGAGACGGAAGCTATGAGGGAACCTCTCAGATCGTGGATGTGGCCGGGGTATACGGATCCTCCTACAGGGTCAGAACAGAGAGTGTCACGGCGCCTCCAGGGGCAGTGATCGCCTTTGAAACGAACGGAGGAGAAAGCGTTCCGCCCATTTGCGGGACCATGCATTTTGCGGAATGGAAAAGAGAGACGCCTTTTATGGGAGCTTTTGACGGGACACAATACATGTTTTTAGCGCCGGACGGCGGAGAGGATACTTTGACGGCAGTGTATGGGCGGGATCCTGTCATACTGCCGGGGGCAAAGAAAGCCGGATTTTCTTTTGGCGGCTGGTATTATGACGATCAGTTTGAATTTCCGGCGGGAGGTGAAGGCCAGCTGATTACTCCCACAGAAAACATAACTCTGTATGCGGATTGGGTCCGTCTGGCCCTTGAGTCGGAGGACAATTATGAGGACAATGGAGGAAAGGGCGCTGTGGATCTGGCCTGGACTCAGCCGGACAGTGCGGGAAAATCCTATATGGTCTATCAGAAAAGGGCGGGAGAGGACTGGAGCCGGATCAACCAGTCAGACGATATCGGAAACGGGCGGACCTTGGATCTTGATTTTTCCTGTTCAGGAACCGTGCAGAGTTATACTGTGCCTTATACAGGGATCTATACGCTTACGGCCTCCGGCGCCCAGGGCGGGAATTACGGGGCATGCAAAGGAGGCGCCGGAGGCAGCGTGACCGCAAGGTTCTGGCTGAGACAGGGAGAGGCGCTGAGTCTGACCGTGGGCGGGCAGAACGGGTTTGCCACAGGCGGTGCGGCTGCAGCCTATGGAAACGGCGGCGGAAGCACTATAATTTCCAGCAGTCAAAAGGGGACATTGCTCATAGCGGGCGGAGGCGGCGGTGCGACTGCGCTGGGAGACGGCGGCGCCGGGGGAAGTGAAGCCAGCCTGGAGTCCACAGGCAGCGGCGGCGCCGGTATGGCCGGAGGAGGCGGAGGAGCCAGGGGCGGGACCGCAGGTGCAGTGATACGGCATTACCATGCGGGAGACTCCAGCCGTTACGGCGGGTGCTACACAGTTTCAAAATATTGCGGCAGCCGGTCCTTTTATGAAAATGAAAGATATGTGGACACTTACAATAACAGCGATTATTACGATGTGGGAAGCCAGTCATGGGTGCATGGGGCGTATTGTCCTCAGTGCGGCAACAATTCCTGTTCGGGACATGAAATCTGGGATGTGACTTATAAATGTATGCAGTGCGGCCGGTCTTACAGTGACTATCCGGGCCAGTGTACGAACCGGTTCGGGTATGCCGTGGGCTGCGGGTATGAGTCGGGGCAGATCGTCAGTGCGTATCCGGCATATGGAGGCAGCAGTTATGTGAACACGGAATATGCTTATTATTATGAGAAGGCTTCCGGAACCGGCACCGGGGATGGAAAAGTGACCATTCATTCCGAGATGATCGGCTTTACGGAACAGCAGAAGCTGTGCGGAGTGACCGCAACGGACCTTGCAGCGCCTGCAGCAGTATCCCGGAATGTGGAATTGATTCCTGAAAGTGACCGATGCGTACTGGTGAAATGGCAAAAGCCGAAAGATTACGGAACCGTTTACTACCATGTGGCGGAATCTTATTTTATAGGGTCTGATACGCCCCTCTGCCGTTCCAATACCACGGCCAATACCCTGACATCCGGCGTGGCGGGCTATTATTATCTGGTCAATGACCGGGAAGAGTGCACAGTATCCAAAGAAACGGCGAAATACACACCGGAGCCCTCCGCTGCAGTGGTGTTTGACGGCCAGGAAGCCGGCCAGAAGAAATATCTTCACATAGCGGCGGTGGACGTGGCCGGAAATCAGGGAGAAGCTGTCCATATCTGTGTGGAAAGCGAAGATACGGCATGGAGCCTGTTTACGGAGCCTCTGACAATACAAAGCGGGGATAATGTATTTGAGGCCGGCACGGACACCTGGTATGTGAAAAGTGACGGGGAAACTTCTTTTGCTCTTCAATACCGGTCCGGCATGGAGGGAATCGCATCTCTTTCCTACCAGCCTAACTATATGATCTTTGAGTCCTGCACAGAGGCGGGAACAGCCAGAAATATCGTATATGCGCCCTCCAGGGAGATCAAGGGCGGAAGCATCCCTGTGTCTGCCGATGAGATCAGGTATTCCCAGCAGGGCGAGCCGGTGCTGGCGCTGTACCCCTATACTGTGATGACCCGGTCGGATGGAAACAGGAAAATAGAGGCGGTACAGAAATTCGTGCTGGACAGGGCACTCACGGGAACCGCCATAAAGATCGTTCCGGCAGCAGGGGCAGACCATAAGGGCCGCATTGTGTATTCGGATCACGACAGAGACTTGGAAAACGGGCTCACGGTCATCGCAGACGGAGAACCGCCGGTCATAAACGGACTGGACATTCTGGACAATCGGGAGCTGATCGACAGGAGGACGGGGGATATTACGCTGACGGTCACGGCAGAGGATTCTCTGAGCGGTGTGAAAGAATTTTATGTCTGCGTCGTGAACCGGGATAATGCTATAGAAAACCGATATTATCCGGATAGCGACGGAGCGGTCCGCATAGAGATCACCAGGGACGAGCCGGTCTTCAGCGGTGACTTTGGAGTGACTGCCTATGCGGTGGACCATGTGGGAAATAAAGCGGAGGATTCCCGGGGAATGACAGAGTTTGACCTGAAGGCACAGGTGGAAAGGATTCTGGAACCCCATACCCCTGTCTTTAAAAATGGAGAGAGCGGGATCCTGACATTTTCCGTCTGGGGATATGCGGACCGGGTGGATGTGGAATTTCCGGAGGAAATGGCGCGGCTGGATCCGAATCTGAACAGGACGTTTTCCTACACGGCCGATCCGGCTTATGTGCACAGAGAACAGATTCAGTTCATGATTCCCCTGAAGACCCCGTACGATCAGAAGTATGAAATTACTGTGCGGGCCTATAAAGGCGATCGGAAGCTGGAAGAGCATCCTGCGGTGAGCGTTGTGGGAGTGGATGGGACGGTGCTGGATGAATTCCGCACCAGACTGCGGTGATTACGGTTATTTTGGGGACGGTCTGGGCAGGGCTGTCCCTGATCGGAAAGTGGGAGAACGCGAAAGAAGCGGGGTGGGATATGTTTGCGGAGATCCTGCCCGGAGCATTCCTGTGGGCAATATACCTTAGATGCTTTTACTGTCCGGAAGATCTTTTTCTGGGATTCCTGATCTCTGTCATAGCTGGTTGTCTGCTGCTGGCATGTGCCACGGACAGAAAGACCTGCCAGGTATATAATTTTGTCTGGTGGATTTCCGGGGCGGCCGCTGTGGCGCTGCTCTGGGTGCGCCGGACAGAGACGGGATCAGGGGGGATCGGGGGGCTTGTCCTGTTCTGCCTGCTTCAGCTCTTTTTGTTCTCGAAAATGTATGGGCGGGCCGACTGTTACGCTTTCTGCGTCTGCGCCGGAGCGGAGACGGGACTGGGACTAAAGCTGTGGGAGTGCTGGGGCCATATGACGGCTGCTTTTCTGCTGCTAGCTGTGATCCAGGCGTTCAGGAGAAATATTTCCCTCCGGGGCAGGCTGAAAGAGCCGGTTCCGTTTCTTCCGTATATCACGGCGGGACTGCTTGTCGTTCTGACTTTTCATAAAATCTGCGGAGAAACAGTTGTGCGCTTATGGTAATTTTGGTATTATTATATCTGGCCGCATCAGAGGGCAGAAAGGCGGGAGGTCGTTGATCACGATATCGCTCTGTATGATCGTAAAAAATGAAGAAAGCATACTTGCCAGGTGCCTGGACAGTGTGGCGGATCTGGTGGACGAGATCATTATAGTGGACACCGGGTCAACGGACGGGACCATGCGCGAAGCCGCAAGATATACGGACAGGATCTATGAGTTTTCCTGGACAGATGATTTCAGCGAGGCGAGGAATTTTGCATTTTCCAAGGCTACCCAGGAATATATTTACTCGGCCGATGCCGACGAGGTGCTGTCTGAGGAGAACAGGGAACGGTTCCGGCAGATGAAAAAGACGCTTCTCCCGGAGATAGAGATCGTTCAGATGAAATATGCAAATCAGCTGCAGTTCAGGACCGTATATAATTATGATGAGGAATACCGTCCCAAGCTTTTTAAGAGAAAGCGCGATTTTGTCTGGGAGGCGCCCATTCACGAGACGGTGCGCCTGACGCCGGTGGTGTTCGACAGTGACATTGTGATCGAACATATGCCTGCCGCCAGCCATGCCAAGCGCGACCTGGACAGCTTTTACCGCCACTGTGCAAAGGGATACCGCCTGCCCAAAAGGCTGCATGATCTCTATGCGCGGGAGCTGATGATGGCGGGCAGCCAAGAGGATTTCGCCCGGGCAGCGGAATTTTTCCAGGCTTCGGCGGCGGACGGAGACCGGGACAGTGAAGAGATCGCGGAAGCCTGCTGTGTAGCGGCGAGAGCGGCCAGACTGGCGGGGGATACGGTCACTTTCTTTAAATATGCCACAAAGGTGATTGCGGAGGAAGCCTGTTCGGAGATCTGCTGCGAACTGGGGCTATTCTATGAGGAAACGAAAGATCTGGAAGAGGCGGCTGTCTGGTATTATAATGCTGTATATGAGACGCAGCCTATCCTGGACGTGCGCTCCGGAGACAGACAGGGACTGGAGGGGCTGATCCGCTGCTATGAACAGTTGGGATGGGAAGAACAGGTGATGCTGTATCGATCGGAGCTGGAAAAGAAAACGTCCGGTCAGGCACCCGGGGAGGAACAGTGATGACGTGGGAAGACAATGTGCGTAAGGTAGTGCCCTATGTGGCCGGAGAACAGCCGGATAAGCCGGATATGATCAAGCTCAATACCAATGAATGTCCTTATCCGCCTGCGCCCGGGGTAAAAAGACTTGCGGAGGAGATGGACTGCGGCAGGCTCCGCCTGTACCCGGATTCCCATACCACGCCGTTAGTAGATGCGCTGGCGGAATATTATCATGTGGATCCCGGCCAGGTCTTTGTGGGAGTGGGGTCGGACGATGTGCTGTCCATGGCGTTCCTTACATTTTTTAACGGAAAGCTGCCCATTCTGTTTCCGGATGTGACCTATTCTTTTTATGATGTCTGGGCGGATCTGTATCGGATTCCCTATCAGACCTGTGCGCTGGATTCGGACTGGCATATCCGGCCGGAGGATTACAAGAGGCCGAACGGAGGCGTTATTTTTCCGAACCCCAATGCCCCCACAGGAGTCTTTGAGAGCCTGGATACGGTGGAAGAGATCATAGCGGCCAACCGGGATGTGGTAGTGATCGTGGACGAGGCCTATGTGGATTTCGGCGGGGAAAGCGCGCTGCCCTTGCTGAAAAAATATGACAATCTGCTGGTCGTACAGACTTTTTCCAAGTCCAGAGCCATGGCGGGGCTGCGGATCGGCTTCTGCATCGGCAGCAAAAAGCTGATCGGATATTTGAACGATGTGAAGTTTTCCTTTAATTCTTATACCATGAATCTGCCGGCTCAGCTCCTGGGCGTGGAGGCTGTGAGAGACGATGGGTATTTTAAGGAAACGACGGGAAAGATCATAGCTGCCAGAGAGCGGGCCAAGGCCGAACTGAGAGAGCTCGGTTTTACTTTCCCGGATTCCAGGGCCAACTTCATTTTTGCCTCCCATGAAAAAGTTCCCGCAGAACAGATCTTTGCGGCGCTGAGAGAGGCGGATATCTATGTGCGCTACTGGAACAGACCAAGGATCTCCAATTACCTGAGGATAACGGTGGGAACGGAGGAGCAGATGGACAGGCTGATAGGATTTTTAAAGGAATATCTTGACAAATACAGATAAGTCCTGAATAATCATACCGACCGGAGAAATATAAAATAGATAGAATCAATGAAAGAAACGGAGAAGCACAATGATCAAAAGTATTTTAAAAGGTATGGTGATCGGTATCGCAAATATCATACCCGGAGTCAGCGGCGGCACCATGATGGTATCCATGGGGATTTATGACAGACTGATCCACTGTATCACGCATTTGTTCAAGGAGTTTAAGAAAAGCGTTCTCTTTCTGCTCCCCATCGCGGTAGGTATGGTGATCGCCATTGCGGGAAGCTCTTTCGGCCTGACCTGGCTGTTCGAGCATTTTCCTATTCAAACAAATCTGCTGTTCGTGGGACTGATCCTGGGAGGTCTTCCGGCTGTCTGGAAAAACGTGAAAGGAAAGAAAATCCGTCCCGGGCATATTGTGGCGGGCCTGGCGTTCTTTGCCATTGTCGTGGTGTTTGCCGCTATGGGGGAATCCGAGGGGGATGCCGCGGATCTCTCCTTTGGACTGCTGAATGTGCTGAAACTGCTGGGGGTGGGTGTGATAGCCTCGGCAACTATGGTGATTCCCGGAGTCAGCGGCTCCATGGTGCTGATGCTGATGGGTTTTTACAATCCAGTGCTAAATGCGATCAAGGACTTCTTTACCGCGCTGGCGGATTTCGATATGCAGGGCATTCTGCAAGGCTGCGGTATTCTGATTCCCTTTGGGATCGGCGTTGTGCTGGGCATCTTCGCCATCGCCAAGCTTGTGGAGATTATTTTTGAGAAATTCCCCCTGTATGCGTACTGGGCGATTATCGGACTGATCGTTTCCTCGCCCATTGCGATCCTGCTGATGGGGACGTTCCCGGCGCTGACCGTGGTGAGCGCGGTCACAGGCTTGGCTGCGCTGGCAGTTGGATTTGTGATATCGATGAAGCTGGGGGAATAGCGCAAGACCCTAAAAAATGCCGGGCGGACTGCTTTTGCGTTGAGCAGGCGTTTTCATCGGAGTGACGGAGGTATGCCATGGAAGCATACGGAGAATTTGCAAAAGTCTATGATGAGCTGATGGACAATGTCCCCTATGAGCTATGGGGGGAACGCCTGGATCAGGCGATCAAAAGATACGGCGTCTCCAGGCCTGAGCGGGATGCAGAGACGCCGCTTGAGGCGGAGAAGAACCTGGTGGTGGATCTTGGCTGCGGAACGGGGACTCTGACAGAGATCCTGTATGCAAAGGGCTATGATATGATCGGGGTAGATCAGTCGGAGGCCATGCTGAACGCGGCCATGAGGAAGCGGGAGGAGAGCGGCTCCGAGATCCTGTACCTTCAGCAGGATATGAGGGAGCTGGAGCTGTACAGTACGGCGGGGACGATTTACTGTGTCTGCGATTCCCTGAATTATATCCTGGAGGAGGAAGAGCTGCTGCAGGTGTTTTCCCTGGTGAATAATTATCTGTTCCCCGGGGGCGTATTTCTCTTTGATTTTAACACAGAATATAAATACCGGGAGATCCTGGGGGACACCGTGATTGCGGAGAACCGGGAAAGCTGCAGTTTTATCTGGGAAAACTTCTATGATCCGGAGGAAGAGATCAATGAGTATGATCTGACCCTGTTTCTTCAGGAGGAGGACGGCCGCTTCCGGAAAGAGAACGAGCAGCATTTTCAGAGAGGATATACGCTGGAACAGATGACGGCACTGGCCCAAAAGGCAGGCATGAAAATCATAGAGGCCATAGATGCGGATACGGCTGG
>CANRMK010000113.1 GCA_947631715.1 uncultured Acetatifactor sp. | reverse complement strand
GATCTTGCGGCGGAACTGAAAGAGAAGAAAAAGAAAGGGATACCTGTGGATACGCTGCGGGGAAAGAATGTAGCGCTGATCTTTGAGAAGACAAGCACCAGAACCCGCTGTTCCTTTGAAGTAGCGGCCCATGATCTGGGACTTGGGACTACCTATCTGGATCCTGCAGGTTCTCAGATCGGCAAAAAGGAGAGCATTGCGGACACGGCCAGGGTCCTGTCCGGCATGTATGAGGGCATTGAATACAGAGGGTTCGGCCAGGACATTGTGGAGGAGCTTGCCAGGTATGCAAAAGTACCGGTATGGAACGGACTTACAAACGAGTTTCATCCTACTCAGATGCTGGCAGATCTGCTCACCATACGGGAGCAGTTTGGGTACCTGAAAGGGATCCGCCTCACCTATATGGGGGATGCACGCTACAATATGGGCAATTCGCTGATGGTCGCCTGTGCCAAGATGGGAATGCACTTTACCGCCTGCACTACTGCAAAGTATTTTCCGGCGGAGGCACTGGTGAAGACCTGTCGGGAGATCGCAGCCCAGACCGGCGGCAGTGTGACACTGACAGAGGACGCGGAAAAGGGCACCAAAGGCGCAGATGTGATCTATACGGACGTTTGGGTCTCTATGGGGGAGCCGGATCAGGTCTGGGAGGAGCGCATCCGGGAGCTTTCCCCCTATCAGGTCAATGCGGACATTATGAAAAATGCAGGGGAAAAGGCGATCTTCATGCACTGTCTGCCGGCTTTCCACGATCTGAAGACAACGATTGGAGCGGAAATGGGAAAGCGATTCGGCATCCGTGAGATGGAGGTCACGGATGAGGTGTTCGAATCTCCGCAGTCGAAAGTGTTTGAAGAGGCAGAAAACCGCATGCATACGATAAAGGCTGTGATGGCGGCTACACTGTAGGAAGCGGGCTGTGGAGCGGCTGTTCAAAGAAGGAATGCGACAGAAATGAAAGCAAAAATTTTAGCGCTTTTGCGAGAACGGGGAAATTATGTTTCCGGACAGGAGCTCTGCGAGAAATTCGGCGTATCCCGTACCGCGGTCTGGAAAGCCGTCGGGCAGCTGAAAAAAGAGGGGTATCGCATTGAGGCCGTGCAGAACAGGGGATATCGTCTGATACAGGAGAAAGAGCTGTACGGGCAGCATGAGCTGGAGAGCCGCATGCATACCCGATGGGCGGGGCATCCGGTGATCTTTTATGACAGGCTGGATTCTACCAATCTGCAGGCAAAGCTGGACGCGGAAAAGGGTGCCGGACAGGGCACGCTGATCGTGGCGGATATGCAGAGTGCAGGCAGAGGACGCCGGGGCAGATCCTGGGTCAGCCCGCCCGGTACAAACATATATTTTACGCTGATCTTAAAGCCTCAGATCCCGCCGGACAAGGCCTCCATGCTGACGCCTGTGATGGGTCTGGCAGTGGCGGAGGGGATCCGTGAGACCTGCGGCCTGGAGACAATGATCAAATGGCCTAACGATATTGTGGTACATGGGAAAAAAGTCTGCGGTATGCTGGCAGAAATGAGTGTGGAGCGGGATTTTATCCATTATGTGGTCATCGGCGTGGGAATCAATACGGGGCGGCAGACATTTCCGGAGGACATTTCGGCTACAGCGGCCTGTCTGGAAGAGGAGTGCAAAGCTCCGATCCCCCGAGCGGAACTGACGGCCAATGTGATGAAAGCTTTTGAAAAACATTATGAGAGATTTGTGGAAGATGGAGATCTCTCCGGACTGAAAGAACTGTACAACAGATATCTGGTGAACCGGAACAGAGAGGTGCGCGTGCTGGATCCCGGAGGTGAATACCGGGGAACGGCCCGGGGCGTCAATGAGCTGGGAGAACTGCTGGTGGAGAGGGAAGACGGTACAGTGAGAGAGGTATATGCCGGGGAAGTGTCTGTGAGAGGAATCTATGGATATGTCTGAAAAGAAGACGGTGCTCTGCGGAGCAAACGCCTATGAAATGAAATATTATTTCAACGAAAAGTTCAATGCCATTCCGGAATCGGTAAAAGAGGAGCTGCATATTCTGTGCGTGCTGTTTACCGAGGAGGTCGGCGGCGTGTTCACCATCGCCTTTGAGGAGGACGGGAATGTGATTCTTGAGACCAACGCGGATGATGACGATATCTATTACGATGAGGTCAGCAGCGGTCTGATGGTGGCTGAGGTACGCCGCAGGCGCCAGGAACTGTTCGAGGCGCTCCAGCTGTATTACCGGGTGTTCATATTGGGCGAACGGCCTGGAGACTTACCGGAAAATGTTCAGCCGGGGAACTGAACCGGACTGCCATGGAAATTTAAGATCCCGCGGGGCGGGCGGAGGCGGAAATGAGCGGAATCCTATATGATGCCAGAAGAGTCATGGCATATGAGGGAATAGAGCGGCTGGGGGAATATGCCGGAAAAGACAGAGAGTTCATCGATGGATTGTGGGCGGAACTGATCCTGGACCGGGAATTGATGCAGGAATTTATGTATTACCTGGATCATCACACCCTGCTGGATCAGATAAAATGCAGAGGGTACGGGCTGACAGATCTTTATGTATGGCAGATGGACCGCTATAATCTGATCCGGGAGGTCGGCAAGAATCCGGAGTGCTGCAACAAAGAGGCCATGGTCCTGAACGCATTCCGCACCATGGCAGATATGAAAAAGGATCCCGATACTTATGTGGAACGGCTGTCCCGGGGAACGGGAATGGACCAGATATAAAGACCGCGGTAACTGCCCGGAACGGGCGGCTGCAGGGCGCAGGGCCATGAAAGCCGGCAGCGGAAAAGAGGATATATGATTTTAGTGGTAGATGTGGGCAATACCAATATGACAATGGGCGTATATCAGGGAGAAAAGCTGAAAGCCACTTTCCGGCTGACGACCAGAACGCCCCGCACTTCCGACGAGTACGGAATCCTGATCACACAGCTTCTGCACAACAATGGAATCGATGCGGGCAGTCTGGAGGGAGCCATTGTGGCCAGTGTGGTGCCGGATGTGATGCATGCCCTGAACGGCGGACTGCTCCGCTATACGGGGATCAGGCCCATGAATGTGGGCCCCGGGATCAAGACGGGGATCCGCATTGTCACAGAAGATCCCAGAGCCATCGGTGCGGACCGGATCGTAGATGCGGTGGCGGCCTATGAAAAATACGGCGGCCCTGTGCTGGTGCTTGATTTCGGCACTGCCACGACGTATGATCTGATCACGGAGGCCGGAGAGTTCGCGGCGGGTATTACTGCCCCTGGAATCCGGATCAGTTCTGAGGCTCTCTGGACCCAGACGGCAAAACTGCCCAATATTGAGATCAAAAAACCGAAGAGCATTCTGGCGCAGGAGACGATAACCAGTATGCAGGCGGGACTGGTGTATGGGCAGATCGGCCAGACGGAGTATATTATCAGGAAAGTAAAGGAAGAAAGCGGTATTCACGACCTGAAAGTAGTGGCTACGGGAGGACTGGGGAAGCTGATTGCGGACGAGACTGACGCTATTGACGTTTACGACAGTTCCCTGACGCTGGAGGGACTTAGGATCATTTATCACAAAAATGTGAAAGGGAACCGCTGAAACAGTGTGAATGCGGGTTTTCAGGCGGTATGAGAAAGCTGCGGACCCTGACGGAATGTGAGGATTTATGAAGCTGACCATAGGTGATGTGACTCTGGACAATAATGTCATACTGGCCCCCATGGCAGGTGTAACTGACCTGCCATTTCGTTTGCTCTGCAGGGAACAGGGGGCCGGATTGGTATGCATGGAAATGGTGAGCGCCAAGGCCATTTATTATAATAACAAAAACACAGAGGAACTGCTTAGGATCCATCCGGATGAAAAGCCTGTATCCCTGCAGCTGTTTGGCTCGGATCCTCAGATTTTATCGGAAATGGCAAAACGGATCGAAGAACGGCCCTTTGACATTCTGGATTTCAATATGGGCTGCCCTGTCCCGAAAGTCGTGAACAACAGGGAGGGTTCCGCACTGATGCGGGATCCCGGTCTGACCGAACAGATCCTGACGGCTCTGGTCAGAGCGGTAAAGAAGCCCGTGACAGTAAAGATCCGCAAAGGATTTGACGAAGAGCACTGCAACGGCGTGGAGATCGCCAGAATCGCAGAGACCTGCGGCGTGGCGGCGGTAGCGGTCCACGGGCGTACCAGAACACAGTATTACAGCGGAACGGCTGACTGGGAGTATATCCGGCAGGTGAAAGAGGAGGTGAAGATCCCGGTGATCGGAAACGGGGATGTGGATTCGCCCCAGGCGGCAAAAGCCATGCTGGATCAGACCGGGTGCGACGGGGTGATGATCGGAAGAGCGGCTCAGGGAAATCCGTGGATCTTTCGGGAAATAACGGAATTTTTGGAAAACGGCAGCCTCGGCGGACAGCCCGGGCCGGATGAAAAACGGAGAATGATCCTGCGCCATGCAGGACTGCTGGCAGAGTACAAGGGCGAATACACCGCTGTGCGCGAGATGCGCAGACATCTGGCCTGGTACACTGCAGGCATGCCCCATTCCGCCGGATTCCGCCGGACCATCAACACTATGGAGACTATGGAGGAACTGCTTCAGGGAGTGGACGATATTTTTTTATAGAACCGGCCATAGGAGGCGGTTCTTTAAGTCCGATGCGTCGCTCCAGTGCGGATCCGGTCCCACAGCGGCATTTTTTTAAAAGAGCAGCATAAAATAGTGCATGGACACTATTATATATCTTTACAGAAAAAGAAATCTTTCCGAGCCCGCTATAGATACTTTCCGAATGAAAGACTATCTGCTGGTGCGGGCCGGTCTGGACATGGAATCTGACAGATGGTTCGGACATAAACTGATCCCGCCCGGAGAAATTCCACCCGGAGAAATTTCTCCGTGGACTGAACAGAGCAGCCAGGCCGGTCTGAGAGAACGCATGAGGACTTTTTGGGAGAAGCGCAGAGCTTTGAGAGTTCTAAGGAGGCAGAGGGCGGCCTGCAACAGGGAGCTGGCGGAAATCCGGCGTGAGATACAGGCGTTTTGTGAGGAAATGCTTCCTCTGATAGATCAGCGCTTTGAATGCCGCTGTGTGTATGAGGATACGATCAGGCACTGCCTGACCGGCGGGCAAAGATCAGGCTGGGAGGAGTACCGGCAGGATAGGGATATCGGAGAAGAACTTGCCGGAATCTGGCGGGAATACTGGCGCGTTCCGGAATTTGAGGAATATTTGGAACTCCGCTGGACGGAGCCTCTGTTAGTGTATGCCAGGCTTCATCACTTTGTGGCACTGGGAACGGCTCCCTGCATTTTTGAGTTGTTTTCCCTGTGTGCCAGGCGTATGAAAAGTCTGCGCTGGTTTTTGAAAGAAGCCGATCACACCGTGGAACTGCAGGAGGCGGTGGCGGATTTTTATGAGGAATACGGAGCAGCGGCCTCCATACAGACTCTGGAGGGAGAGCGGCCTTATGCCCGGCTGCTTCTTGAGACCCGGGACCCAGTCTGTGTACTGGATTTTACGGGAGACCCCAGGGTACCGGTAAGCGGCCTTGCCAGGGGCAGTATCTGGATCGATTTTATGTCCCTGGAAGAAAGAGAAAGGAGGATCGCGGCCCAGGGGAGCGGTATCGCATATTTTTCGCTGAAAGAAACCTGGAGGCGGGCAGGCAAGCCTTGACATAAAAAGTAAAAATGAGTATAATACGTTAGTTAAAAGAGCCGATTGAGAAAGAGCAGGATGCCGTTGGGAAAGTACGGCGTTTTAGGAAAAGAAATAAAACAGATGGAAAGGGATGCACAAATGCAGGAAAAGAAAAACATTTTGACTTACGAGGGGCTCAAAAAATATGAGGATGAGCTTCATGAGCTGAAAGTGAACCGCCGCCAGGAGGTGGCCCAGAAGATCAAGGAGGCAAGAGAGCAGGGCGATTTGTCGGAGAATGCCGAGTATGATGCGGCCAAGGATGAGCAGCGGGACATTGAAGCCAGGATCGAGGAGCTGGAGAAGATCTTAAAAAATGCTGAAGTGGTGCTGGAAGACGAGATCGATCTGGACAAGATCAATATCGGGTGTAAGGTAAGACTGCTGGATATGGAGTACAGCGAAGAGATCGAATATAAGATCGTAGGCTCTGCGGAGGCGGACAGCCTGGAGGGTAAGATCTCCAATGAGAGTCCTGTGGGGAACGCCCTGATCGGCTGTAAGCTGGGCGATACTGTGGAAGTGGAGACTGCTGCGGGAGTATTTGCATACAAGGTGCTGGATATTCAGAGAAACAGTTGAGGAATAGAAGAAAAGAGAGGCTTAGGATATGGCAGAGACAAATAACGCAAATGTGCAGGAACAGGATCTGAACCAGCTGCTGCAGGTAAGACGGGATAAGCTGGCCGCACTGCAGGAGGCGGGAAAAGACCCTTTTCGGCATACCAAATATGATGTGACCCACCACAGCACGCAGATCAGGGAGAACTTTGAGGAACTGGAGGGAAAATCCGTCAGCGTGGCAGGGCGCATCATGTCCAAACGTGTCATGGGGAAAGCCTCTTTCTGCAACATACAGGATCTGCCCGGAAACATTCAAGTCTATGTGGCCAGAGACGCCGTGGGAGAGGAGTCCTACGCGGATTTTAAGAAATATGATGTGGGAGATATTGTGGGCGTTGCAGGTGAGGTCTTTAAGACCAAGACAGGAGAGATCACGGTTCATGCCTCCAGCGTGACACTGCTCTCGAAGAGCCTGCAGATTCTTCCTGAAAAGTTCCATGGCCTGACCAATACGGATATCCGATACCGTCAGCGTTATACGGACCTGATCATGAATCAGGAGGTCAAGGATACGTTTGTAAAGCGGTCGAAGATCATCAGCGCTATCCGCCGCTATTTGGAGGGAGAGGGCTTTTTAGAGGTGGAGACGCCTATGCTGGTGGCCAACGCAGGAGGCGCTGCAGCGCGGCCTTTTGAAACCCATTATAATGCGCTGGATGAGGATGTGAAGCTCAGGATTTCTCTGGAGCTGTATTTAAAGCGCCTGATCGTCGGCGGCCTGGAGCGGGTGTTTGAGATCGGCAGGGTATTCCGGAACGAGGGCCTGGATACCAGACATAATCCGGAATTTACCCTGATGGAGCTGTATCAGGCCTATACGGATTACTATGGAATGATGGAACTGACTGAGAATATGTTCCGCTACGTGGCAAAAGAGGTCTGCGGAACGACCTTGATCCCCTATGGGGAAGAGATGATCGACCTGGGAAAGCCTTTTGCAAGGCTGACTATGGTAGATGCGGTAAAACAGTATGCAGGAGTGGATTTTGACCAGATTCCTGATACGGAGGCGGCAAAGAAAATTGCCGATGAAAAAGGGGTACACTATGAGGAAAGGCACCGCAAGGGAGATATTTTGAACCTGTTCTTTGAGGAGTTTGCGGAGGAGCATCTGATCCAGCCCACTTTCCTGATGGATCACCCTGTTGAGGTATCGCCTTTAACTAAGAGAAAACCGGACAAGCCGGATTATGTAGAACGGTTCGAGCTGTTTATCTATGGCAGGGAGATGTGCAATGCCTATTCGGAGCTGAACGATCCCATCGATCAGCGGGAGAGGTTTAAGGCCCAGGAGGAGGCGCTGGCAGCAGGGGACGAGGAGGC
>CANRMK010000112.1 GCA_947631715.1 uncultured Acetatifactor sp. | reverse complement strand
CTGAATCCATAAATCGCGCTTAATTATTTTAGAAATGGGGTACTTTTATGAAAATAAATTGTGTTATAGTGCTGACCAACGAGATTAGGAATCCCTAAGAAAAGCCTGGACAAAGGCCGAGAGTGACAATTTGCGATAATCGAAGAAATATTTTACACAAACCTTGCATTCTATGGTATTATATTTTACATAGCGGCTGTAGAATGAAAAACAGGGAAGACAGAGGAGAACGGCCGGGAGAGGATTTTATATGGATTTTTTTGACTTACTGACGATGATCGGCGGGCTGGGGCTGTTCCTGTACGGAATGAAGATGATGGGAGACGGCCTGGCTCAGGCTTCCGGCGGCAGACTGGAGAAGATCCTGGAGAATCTGACCAGCAACAGGCTGAAAGCAGTGCTGGTGGGAACCGGCGTAACGGCTATGATCCAGTCTTCCTCGGCGGTGACTGTGATGGTGGTGGGTTTTGTCAATTCCGGCATCATGAAGCTGGAACAGGCGGTGGGCATCATCATGGGCGCGAATGTGGGAACCACGATAACGGCCTGGATACTGGGCGCCACAGGGATCAGCAGCGACTCCTTTCTGGTCCAGATGCTGAATCCTACCTCCTTTTCCCCGCTTTTGGCCATTGCAGGCTCCGCGATCCTTTTATTCTCCCACAAGGACAAGTTAAAGCATGCGGCCACTATCATGGTGGGCTTTGCGATCCTGATGTTCGGTATGAACACTATGAGCAGCACGGTGAAGCCTCTGGCGGAGGTGCCGGAGTTTGTGAATCTGCTGCCCCGGCTCTCCAATCCGGTGGTCGGGATCCTGGTGGGAATCATAATGTGCGCGATCCTGCAGTCCTCATCGGTGTCCGTGGGTATCCTGCAGTCCTTAAGTATGACGGGCGTGCTCAGCTACGACACGGTGATCCCTATCATTCTGGGAGAGAGCATCGGCGCCTGCGTGCCTGTTCTTCTGTCCAGCATCGGGGCCAGGAAGAGCGCAAAGAGAACGGCGCTTATCTATCTGTACTTCAATCTGCTGGGCTCGGTGATCTTTATGGTGGGGTTCTATGCGCTGAACGCGGTACACCCCTTTGCATTTGTGTCTCAGGCGGCTACGCCTTTCGGCATCGCCGCGGTGCACAGCCTGTATAAGATTGTTGCGGTGATCTGTCTGCTGCCCTGCTCCAGGCTGCTTGTGAGGCTGGTGTGCCTTACGGTCAGGGACGATCCGGCGGCGGAGGCGAAGCCTGCGGACAGAGTGCTGAGTCTTCTGGACTCCCGCTTTCTGGAGAAGCCCTCCTATGCGGTGGAGCAGAGCCGCGTGGTAGCGGTGACTATGGCGGGATTGGCGGAGGAATCCGTGAATGTAGCCATGGGGCTCTTAAAGGATTACACGGAAAACGAAGCGTGGCATGTGAAAGAGCTGGAGGAGCAGGTGGACCGGTTCGAGGACGAGCTGGGGACTTACCTGGTGAAATTGAGCTCCCGGAATCTCTCCGAGCGGGACAGCCACACGCTTTCCACGATCCTCCACTGTATCAGCGATTTCGAGCGCATTTCCGACCACGCCCTCAATATTATGGAATGTGCCCAGGAGATGAGAGAAAAGGGCCTGGAGTTTTCCGAAAAGGCAAAGAAAGAGGTGGAGGTGTTCAGCCGCGCCGTTCACGATATCCTGAATATTACCATGCTCAGCTTCCGTGAGAACGATCTGGACCTGGCGAGACAGGTGGAGCCTCTGGAGGAGGTGATCGACGGCCTGAACCTGGATATCAAGCAGCGCCATGTGAAGCGCCTGCGTAAGGGGAAATGTACCATTGAACTGGGCTTCGTGCTGTCCGATATCACGACGGACTATGAGCGGATCTCCGACCACTGCTCCAACATCGCAGTCTGCCTGCTCCAGGTAAACGAGGACGAGTTCGACACCCACGCTTACATAGACGGCCTGAAGACCGGGGACAATGTGGATTTCCGCGGAAAGGTGATGGCTTTCGGGGAGCGGTATCAGCTGCCCTGACGGCGCTGTGCAGTGGGAAGCTTATTGATTTACAGTGTTATGGTGACAGTCGGTTGAAATGGAAGTGCAGGGCGGCGTCGGTTTAGGAGAAAAAGTATGAGACCAATGGCTCTTGGCAGACTGCTCAGGTGGCTTGCAGGGATGGGCTGTATTCTGGCGGCAGTGATCATAGTTCCGCATCTGCTTCGAGCCGCGGGCATTGTGCGGCCGGAAGAGCGTGATTTTCAGGACAATGCGGAAAAGGATGAGGTGCAGATATTTCCGGACAGCGGGTTTTACTCCGAAAGCCTTGAGATCGTGTTATCGGTGCCAAGGGGTGCAAAGGTATATTATACGGACAATTGTGAAGAACCGGATGAACAAAATGGCACTTTGTACCAGGGACCGATTCCTCTGACGGCAGGGCAGCAGGAAAGCGTGGCAGTATATAGATTCTGTACCGTGTATGAGGACGGAACGAAGCAGGAAAGTGTGCGCACCTATTTCCTTGGAGAAAAAATAAAAGAGCGCTATGATGTTATGATCCTTCAGATGACAGGGGACCCGGAAGGATTGTTCGGCTATGAAAACGGTATTTTCGCTGCCGGGAAAAAATGGGATGAGTTTTGGGCTGCCAATCCTGACGCGCACATTGGCGGTGAAGTTCTGGCAAATTGGAGCATGAGGGGCAGGGAAGCGGAAAGACCTGTTTACATTCAGTTTTTTGACCGGGATGGCACTTTGCTTTTGGAACAAAATGGCGGTGTGCGCATTCAGGGCGGACTTACCAGAATTAAGAACCAGAAATCGTTTCGGCTATATGCCAGAAAAGAATACGACAGAGAAAATGAATTTGACTATCCTTTTTTTGGAGACCTGAATTCCGAAGAGAACGGTGTACTGGGAAGGGAATATAAGCGGTTGGTGGTCAGAAGCGCCGGAAATGACAACGGATTTGGGTATGTCAGGTCAGAGCTGGTGGGGAGATTAGCCAGGGAGAGCGGCTTTATGGATACCATGTCCGCGATCCCGCTCTGTGTCTACATCAATGGAGACTACAAGGGGATCTACTGGCTGGAAAATAATTATGATGGGCAATACTTTGAAAACCGCTATGGGCTTTATACCGGTGAATTTGTTATCCTGGAGGGAACGGATAAGGAAATGACGGCTGACGGAGATCCTGTCCTTGAGAAGTATGCGGAGGAATACAATCGGGCGTATGCGGAATCTGTCGCAAAGGATCTGACTCAGGAAGAAAATTATCAGGAATTGTGCAGCTGGCTGGACGTGGAGAACTATTTACAGTATTTTGCCATTGAAAATTATGTTGGAAATACCGACTGGCCGGGAAACAATTTAAAGGTATACCGCTATGTGGCGGAGAACGAAGATTATGCAGATGATTCCGTATTTGACGGGAAATACCGCCACTTGCTGTATGACGTGGATTTTGGATTTGGACTGATGATTTTCAATGACATGATAGGAAGCTATGCCCAGCTGCCTACACTGCAGCGGATCGTGTCAGAGAACTCTCCTCTGTTTGCGGCCTTGATGGACAGGCAGGACTGCCGGGATTACTTTGTGAACTATACCTGCGACCTGATGAACAGTACAATGTCCCAGCAGTATGTGACAGAAACAGTGGATGAGATGCATGCATCGCGGTATCAGGAGCTGTATCACATGCTGGAGGAGAGCGATGTCATGAAGGGCTCCCTGTGGGAATCTGAAGAAAGCCTCCATATGGATACGGTAGAGCAGAGCATACAGACAATTAAGGATTTTGCCATGGCAAGGCCTGAAACTGTGATCGCGGATATACAGGATACTTTTGACATAGGAGATGAGTATCATTTAAATATCAGCAAGGGAGACTGCTGCAGCAGCGTTCATCTGAACAGCTTTTATGTGACTGACGATACCTTTTCCGGAACCTATTTCAAGGACGTCCAGGTGAGATTAGAGGCTGCGGAGGCAGAAAATGAAACCTTTGTCTGCTGGCTGGTGAACGGAGAGAGAAGAGAAGAAAAGGTACTGATTTTGGACGGCTCTGATGTAAAAAAGGGTGAAATATCAGTGGAGATGATCACTGAGGAAAAGGAAGAGCCTGTTCTTCAGCTGTCGGCCGTCAAAGCCAAGGGGACGAACGATTATGTGGAGATCGTGAATCGATCTCACAAGGTGATCGACACTAACAATTATTTCCTGAGCGACTCCGATGATCTTTATAAATATGCGCTTCCGGTGATGAGCATTGCACCGGGAGAAACTCTGCGCATATATGGAAAGGATTACAGTGAGGTGGATGGACTTGGGCAGCTGGAGATGAATTTTAATCTAAAGGCGGGGGAAATCTTGTCGCTGACCTTTCAGAGAGAGCGGCTGGACGAGGTAGAGATACCGGATCTGTCTTCTGAACAGGGAGTGTATATCAGAAATTTCTGTACGGATCGCTGGGCAGAATCCTTTTAGTTTCGGGGAGCAGTTTTATGAGACATGAATTAAAATATATTATCTCGCCGGTTCAGTACGAACTATTGAAGCATCGTCTGAAATGGGTCATGGCGCCCGATGAGCATGCGGGGGAAAACGGTGAATACTGGATCAGAAGTGTCTATTTTGACAGTGGGGGCAGACAAGCCCTGTGGGAGAAGCAGAACGGCTTATCAGAGAGAAAAAAGTACCGCATTCGCTGCTACAATGGTAATTTTGAACATGCAGTGCTGGAGTGTAAGGAAAAAAACGGAAACCGCGTGGGAAAACGAGTGTATGGGTTGACCGGACAGCAGACGGAAGCGCTGATCAGGGTCAGCCGGAGAGAGCCTGCCTGGCATGTGGATGAACGGGATTGGATCACAGGGCAGGCGGAGGGGCTGGGCAGGGAATTTGAACTCCTGATACAAAACAGCGGGTGGCAGCCTGTGATCACTATAGATTACATACGTGAGGCGTATGTACTTCCGCTGTCGAACCTGCGGATTACTTTTGACAGGGAACTGGCCTCGGGACCGGTGGGCGCCATGTGGGAGAAAAAGCGATTGTTTCCTGATATTATGGGGGAAAACATGGTGCTGGAGGTAAAGTATGATGAATTTCTACCGTCACATATCAGCCAGATGGTAGCCAGTGTGGAGCCGGTCCGGACGGCGGTCTCCAAGTATGTGATGTGTATGGAGAAACAAATAGAATTATACGGAATGGAGAATGCATATGAATTCAATTAAGAATATCCTTCGGGAAAATATTTCACAAATGGGGCTGATAGAAAATCTTTCACTGCCTTATATTTTTATGGTGTTTGGGACGGCGCTGCTCTGCGCGGCCATATTGTATGTGGTATATAAATACTTTTACAGAGGCGCTGTCTATTCTGAAAATTATGGGCTGCTCCTGGTGATCACTACTTTGACAGTGGCGTTCGTGATCATGACGATCTCTTCCAATCTGGTGCTTTCACTGGGCATGGTGGGTGCGCTGTCCATTGTACGTTTTCGGGCAGCGGTAAAGGATCCGCTGGACGTGGGATTTTTGTTCCTTGGAATCGGCGCTGGACTGGCGGCCGGCGCGGGGCTCTTTGTGCTTGCGATCGTTCAGACAACGGTGATCTGCATGACTTTTATGGTCTTCCTCTTCCTGAGCAGGAAGAGAAAGGTGTATCTGCTGGTCATTCATTATGATGACAGCGCGGAAGAGGAGCTTTTGCGCATTTTAAAGACAACAAGATCCAAGGTCAAATCTGTAGCGAAACGGGATGGACAGACGGAAGCCACATATGCCGTGACGGCTAAGGGACAGGAGATCTTGAACAGCATCACAGCAGTCAAAGGTGTGGAGTATGCCACAATGGTAGCTTACACCGGAGACGGACAATATTAAGGCTCTGCTTCGCCCTGCGGGGCCTCTGTTCCGGGCAGCTTTTCTTCGTTTTCTTCGTCTGCGGCGGTATCCTCTGCCGTGTCCTCCGGGGCGTCTCCGGCAGGCTCCGGCAGGCACATCAGGACCTTGACGATCCGGTTCTGGTCGATGCCCTGAACTTTCAGCCGGGTGCCGTCCTTTAGGAGGACTTCATCGCCGTCCTCCGGCAGGCGGTCCAGCGCTTCGATGATGATGCCGCCGATGGAATCGTAATCCTCGCTCTCCAGAGCGGTCCCCAGCTCATCGTTGATATCGTCCAGCTTCATGCTGCCCTCTACCAGATAGGTCCGCTCCTCTATTTTTTGGATCAGCTCTTCTTCATCTTCGTCATATTCGTCCCGGATCTCGCCCACGATCTCCTCCAGCAGGTCCTCAAGAGTGATCATGCCCACGGTCGCGCCGTACTCGTTCAGCACAAAAGTGACGCTGGTGGTCTTTTCCCGAAGCTCATAGAGCAGATCGGCCACTTTCTTGAGCTCATATGTATAATGAGCGTCTCTTAAAATGTTCTGCACCTGGAAACTGTCTTTCTTCTCCGTCAGAATAAAATCCTTGATATTGATCAGACCGATGATATTGTCCTTGTCCTCCTGATATACGGGCAGGCGTGTGTACATGGATTCCCGGAAGACCTCCAGGACATCGTCATAGGAGGCATCCACGCTGACGGTCACCATATTGATCCTGGGGATCATGATATCCTTGGCCAGCGCGTCTGAAAAATCGAACACATTGTAGATCATTTCCCGCTCTTCAGATTCGATGACGCCGTCCTCATGGCTTACGTCCACATAGGTGCGCAGCTCGGACTCGGTCATGATATTGGTCCGCTTGTTGGGATCGATGCGCAGCAGGCGCAGTACACCGTTTGCAAGCTTGTCCACAAGAAAGATCACAGGGGTCAGGACCTGCATCAGCCGATAGATGATTCCACTGTAGATCAGGGATATTTTTTCCGAGTTGATCATGGCCCAGGTCTTGGGGGCAATCTCGCCAAAGAGCAGGACAGCTATGGTCAGGATACCGGTGGCAATGCCCACTGCCAGGTGGATCCGCATGGCAAGGGTGGTGGCCAGGGCGGAAGCGGACAGATTGACGATGTTGTTGCCGATCAGGATCGTGCTTAACATCTTGCTGTAGTTTTCCAGTATTCTGTTCACACGCGCCGCACGTTTGTTCCCTTCGTCTTCCAGGGCGCGCATGCGCACGCGGTTCACTGTGCTGAGAGCTGTCTCCGCAGAGGAGAAGAATGCCGAGAGCAATACCAGAACAAGAAGAACGATCAATTGTATGACCCCAGGGGTATCCAAAAAAACCACTCCTTTTTTGACCGCAGAAAGCAGGCTGCGGCATCGGAATCCGCGAAAGCCATTCCCCGTAAAATGGCTTTCGCGTAAATTACAGTTATCAATAAATATACAGTACATCACAGGCGGTTGTCAAGTTTTCGGCTGTTGGGGCATATGATTTTATAAAAAGTTTATGGTTGGAGGGCAAAGCGCTATGGAGCAAAAATCGGAATCCGGGGAGTTCCCTGTTTTTTTCCTCCTGAAAACTCTGTTGTTTTCGTACATACTTACGGGCCTTTTGCTTGCGGTCCTTGCGTTTCTGCTGTACAGGCTGAAGCTGGGGGAGAGGGCGGTGGCCATCGCTATTATCCTCATCTATGTGGCGGCGAACCTGTTCGGCGGCTTTGCAGCGGGGAAAAGACTGAAGAACAGAAGATTTCT
>CANRMK010000111.1 GCA_947631715.1 uncultured Acetatifactor sp. | reverse complement strand
ATATGTTTGTATTTCATGCAGAATTTTTAGAAAAGGTATATTATGAACTTTGAAATCACTACATCCACGATGTGCGCCGGCTACATACATATGGAAAATGAGGTAAAAAAACTGGAGTAGAGTGGTATTGTATGCATTCGAAAGGACGGAGAGACGGTATCGGAACTGCTTGACAGGAAATTGTTTTTGCAGGGTAATGGAATGTCGGCAGCATCTTGACAATTTCATACTTTATATCAGGAATGCCTTTTGAGAAAGTTTCTTGGAAAAGTGTTTTGAGGAGAATTTATGCAGGAGTATTTCGGAGAAATTTTATAGAAAACTTATCCGGAGAATTTTCCAGGAAATTTTTCGGGGGCATTTTTTTGACCTTTGGGGATTTAGTTTTTTGTGGGGAATTACTTTTTGGGTTTATTTGGGGGTTAGTTTTTTGGGAATCATCTTATTTAGTCTTTTTGAAATTATTTTTGGCGCTTTTTTGGCGTTTTTTGGGGCGAAAATTTCTCTTGTAATCCTTTCCGGACTCTGCTATAGTGTTGTTATCGGCGGTAATGGAACTGCCAGAAATCTTTATGCACATGGATATGTCTCATCTTCAGAGCAAATATCCCAATAAAAGGAACAGACAACAGCATAACAGAGCGTGGGAGCAGATACAGCAGGGTATTTTTTGATGTGATGCTGTGTGCCTGCAGGGCTGGACTATGAGAGCCGAGCTCTTCCCATGCGGAGAGGAGAGCCTTGAAACAAAAGACGGGAAAAATCTTGAAATCGAAGTCAGGGAAGACCTTAGAACCCAAGCCTGAAAAGCCTTTAGAACCCAAGCCAGGAAAAACCATTGTAAAAACATCGAAAGTATCCTATAATAAGAGAAAGCAGAAAAAGGAAGCCCTGAAATCCCTTGAGAGCTTGACCCTCGCTGACCGCTTCTTGTTTTTTAAGGTGATGCAGGACGGGGAGTTGTGCAAACGGCTCCTGGAAATCATCCTGGGAGTGGAAATCGAGCGTATCGAATACCTTGAGGGAGAGAAGACCGTTGAGGTTTCCCGGGGGGCCAAGGGGATACGGCTGGATATCTATGTGAAGGATGGGAAATCGACCGTCTACAACGTGGAGATGCAGGCGGTGCATGCGTCGAACCTGCCCCAGAGAAGCCGGTATTATCAGAACCTGATCGATGCGAACCTGCTGGATCGGGGAAAGGATTACCGCCTGCTCAACAAAAGCTATGTGATCTTTATCTGTATGGAGGATATCTTCCATAAGGGCAGGCATATTTATACCTTTGAGAACCGCTGCAGGGAAGAGCCAGAGCTTGCCCTCGGTGACGGGACTGTGAAGATTTTTTTAAATCCCTATTCAGAGATGGAGGATGTCACCCCTGAGCTTGGGAACTTCTTAAAGTACCTGGCGGAGGGAGTGGCGGTGGACGAATATACAGAAAGGCTGGTGGAGGCAGTGGAGACGGCAAAGAAAAATCCGAGGCTGAGGGTGGAATATATGTCCTATTATGCGGAGCAGGCGGACCGCCGCGCCGAGAGGGAGGAGAGCCGTGCGGAGGGACTGAAAGAAGGTCATGCCGCTGGTTTGGAAGAAGGTCGTGCGGTTGGACTGGAGGAAGGTCTGGAGAAAGGACTGGAGGAAGGCATAGTTCGCGGAGTCATCCAGACCATAAAAGCCGTTCAGGGAACAAAGGAGCAGGCGGCAGAGCAGCTGATGATCCAGTGCAGCATGAAGGGAGACGAAGCAGCGGCCGCCGTCGAAAAATATTGGTGAATCAAAACACTGGTGAGGCAAATACTTATGCCAGGGTTTTCCATGTGCCCTGACGGGGAGGAGCATATGAAGAAAAAAACCATATTGACTGTCCTCTGGGCGGGACTTGTCTGTGTCAGCCTGTGCAGCTGCCGGGGGACGGAAGATGCGGACAACAGGGAAAGCCTTGTGAGCGAGGCAGAGAGCGGGGAAACGGAAGAAGCCCGGCAGCTTGAGGAAGACCAGCAGGAGCCGGAGACGTCTGCGGAGGAAGATCAGCAGGGGCAGAACACAGTGGAAGACGATACGCCGGAAGGACAGGGAGCGTCTGCTGCAGAAACGGCATTTTCCTACAGGCAGATGGAGATGCTTTCCTTTTGTTTCTCAAGCGGCGCCGGAGCCTGGAGCACGGATATGACAGTGAGCGCTGACGGCAGCTTTGATGGGCTGTATTCTGATACCGATATGGGAGATATGGGCGAGGGATATCCTAACGGCACAGTATATTTCTGTAAGTTTTCAGGACGGTTCGGGGAATTGAAAAAGGTGAATGATTTCACCTATCAGACCACAATTGTCGAAATGCAGTATGAAAATGAGCCGGATACAGAAGAGATCATCGACGGCACCCTGTATCGGTATACGGATGTCTATGGTCTGGAGAATGCGGAAAATATCCTGTTCTATCTGCCGGGGATGCCTGTGGAGGCCCTTTCGGAAGAATGCTTGTCATGGCTTGATAATGTCTTGTACGATTGGGAAACAGGTAAGTCGCTGGAGGAGCTTCCCTGCGTAGTCCTATGCAACGAGGCCATGGAAGAGTGCTTTTGCAGCCTGGACAATGGGGGATTCTGACCGGGAATGCTGTCCTCTCTGCAGGAGCCTGCGGCGGGATCTCGGCAGGGCTGGAGCAGGGATCCCGCGGAGAGGACAGGGCTATGATACGATGTTCAGCCGGTGGCTGACCTTTTTCAGTACATCCAGCCGGTGTTTCAGCCCTGCCGGCGCAGTGATCTGTTTTGCGGAGCTGGCCAGGAGATAGGGGCGCAGTCCGGGAATTTTTTCCGATATCTGTTCCGTGAGCATTCCCGCGTGGAGATAGGAGCCCAGACGGTTCTGGTGCGTCCCGTCCATTCTGCCGAAATCCTGTTTTTCCCAGTGCTCGTCGTATTCCTCCACCCATTTGGCAGGGCGGCCTAAGGATGCCTCGCCGATGGTGTGTCCCTCATAGTCTACAATGCTTGCCAGATACCGGGCGTCCTCCGGCCCAAGGTTTTCAAGCAGTCTTCGGCTGTCCTCGAACAGATCGATCACCGGAACGTTCTCCTGTTCTCCCAGCTGCCGCACGGCTCTTATATAGGGGAAATCTCCGAAAGCGTCAGTGCCGCCGTGGTGGCCCGGCTCCGCGATGATCCTGCCGTCTTTGAAGCACTGTCTGGCGGGAGCAGTGATCAGCACGGGCTGTACGCCCATGCTCCGGGCCGTATCTATGTAAAATTTCAGATACCCCTTGTAGGTGGCCCCGCAGTCGAAAGGGTAATATAGGGGACCATAGGAGGGGAGGAGGTCACGGTATTTCTGAATGTTCTGCTGTACCTCCTCCTCTGTGAGCCCTTTTTGGAACAGGATGTCCGGATATTCTGCCGGAAATTCCGATGTGGAGGTCTTCATGTCCTCCGCAGGGACAACAGTGGGATAGATGCCGTCCGTATCCGGCGCACCCAGAGGAGTCATCCGGTCAATGTAGGTGGCAAAGTACTTGGAGCTGTCGTCGTTGTGGGCAAACTGGATCAAGAGGTAATCTCCTTTCTGCATGTAATTGCACACAGGGCCCGGCTGCTTTGAAGAGAGATCCGGGTGGAAAGCGCCTGTGTCCAGGAAACGTCCCTCGTTCAGAAAACTGCGGCTGCTCCTGCCGCCCTCGGCATAGACGTTCACCTTGACCTCGTCCGAGAAGAAACTGGACAGATGGTCGCCCCAGCCTCCTATAAAATTATCCCTGTCATTGCCGTAGGCCTTTACCAGGGAATCGCCGATAACATGAAGTGTGATCATGGACTTCTCCTTTTCCTTTCGGTTCATGGGCCGTGCTTTGCTTAAAAAGGCCCTTGCTGGTTTAAATTTAATATACATCAGCAGATACGGAAATACAATACGGCTTTTGCAGAATATGTTCTGTAACGCAGCAGCTTAGCCCTCCATCGTATTCAGCCCGGTAATGCCGATGTTCTTCTGGCAGACCGTTGGAGCACGTCGGCACTTGGCGAGGTACTCTCGAGCAGGCATGTCTTATATGCCTTGGGGCCGTTACGTGCGGAGCCGAGAGGAAGCGTTGTTAATTTTTCCGTTGCAACAGTCGGCGCTTTCCTTTATAATAATTGGTGTATGTTTGAACGAAATCATTGTGACTGTGCAGAGGAGGATATCGTATGGTAACATTACTGCAGGGCGGCGCTTATCTGGTCAACGGCACTGAAATTGTGGAAGACGGACCGGAAGCGGCTGCTGCGTTAAAGGCAAAGACCGGCAGGGAGACCACCCGGGAGGAGGCGTCAAAGAATACCATTGCCTATGGCATTTTAAAGAGCCACAATACCTCCGGGAATATGGAGAAGCTGAAGATCCGCTTCGATAAGCTGACCTCCCATGACATTACGTTCGTGGGTATCATTCAGACGGCAAGGGCTTCGGGACTGCAGAAGTTCCCCATGCCCTATGTGCTCACCAACTGCCACAATTCCCTGTGTGCAGTGGGCGGGACCATCAATGAAGATGACCACATGTTCGGACTGACCTGCGCCAAGAGATACGGCGGTGTCTATGTGCCCCCTCATCAGGCGGTGATTCACCAGTTCGCCAGGGAGATGCTTGCGGGAGGCGGCAGGATGATCCTGGGATCTGATTCCCATACCCGCTACGGCGCACTGGGAACTATGGCTATGGGCGAAGGCGGCCCCGAGCTGGTCAAGCAGCTTTTGAACCAGACCTATGATATCAACATGCCCGGCGTGGTGGGCGTATATCTCACAGGAGCGCCGGCAAAGGGCGTAGGCCCTCAGGACGTGGCGCTGGCCATCATCGGGGCTGTCTTCCAGAACGGCTATGTGAAGAATAAGGTGATGGAGTTCGTGGGCCCCGGCGTGGCTTCCTTAAGCGCGGATTTCCGCATCGGCATTGACGTGATGACAACGGAGACCACCTGCCTGTCCTCCATCTGGAAGACGGATGCCGAGATTGAAGAATTCTATGAGATCCACGGGAGAAAAGAAGAGTATAAGGAACTGAATCCGGGAGAAGTGGCTTATTATGACGGACTGATAGAGGTGGATCTGTCCAAGGTGCGTCCTATGATCGCCATGCCTTTCCACCCCAGCAACACCTATACCATTGAGGAGCTGAATGCGAATCTGATGGATATTCTGGACGAGACCGAGAAGAGAGCTAAGGTGAGCCTGGACGGTGCGGTGGAGTACCATTTGAAAGATAAGGTGAAGAACGGAAAATTCATGGTGGATCAGGGCATTATCGCGGGCTGCGCCGGCGGCGGTTTTGAGAATATCTGCGCCGCGGCAGATATCCTGAAAGGGAAATACATAGGCTCCGACGGATTTACCTTAAGCGTCTATCCTGCGTCCATGCCCGTGTATATGGAGCTGATCAGGAACGGCTGCGCCGCAGCGATCCTGGAGACCGGCGCGGTGATGAAGACCGCTTTCTGCGGCCCCTGCTTCGGCGCCGGGGATACGCCCGCCAACAATGCGTTCAGTATCCGCCACTCCACTAGGAACTTCCCCAACCGCGAGGGAAGTAAGCTCCAGAGCGGCCAGATCTCTTCCGTGGCGCTGATGGATGCCCGTTCTATTGCGGCCACAGCGGCAAACCAGGGTGTATTGACGCCTGCCACGGATTTTGACGGAGAGATCGGAAAATATAAATATCACTTTGACAGCAAAATTTATGAGAACCGTGTATTTGATTCCCACGGCGTGGCAGACCCCAGTGTGGAGATCCAGTTCGGCCCCAACATCAAGGACTGGCCTGCTATGGGCGAACTGCCGGAGAATCTGGTGCTGCAGGTGGTAAGCGAGATCCATGATCCTGTCACTACCACAGACGAGCTGATTCCCTCCGGCGAGACCTCTTCCTACCGTTCCAACCCTCTGGGGCTGGCGGAATTTACCCTAAGCCGCAAGGATCCGGCTTATGTGGGACGGGCAAAGGAAATCCAGAAAGCGGAGACAGAGCGGGCAAACGGCGGACACCCCTGCCAGGTGCTTCCCGTTTTGAAGGACGTGATGGGAACGATCAAGAAACAGTATCCCGATGCAGACCATACCAACACAGGCTTTGGATCGACGATATTTGCTGTGAAGCCCGGAGACGGCTCTGCCAGGGAGCAGGCCGCGTCCTGCCAGAAAGTGCTGGGCGGCTGGGCAAATATCGCCAACGAGTACGCCACCAAGCGTTACCGCTCCAACCTGATCAACTGGGGCATGCTTCCTTTCCTGATCAGGGAGGGAGAGCTTCCCTTTAAAAATCTGGATTACCTGTTCTTCCCTGGGATCCGAAAGGCTGTGGAGGAAAAAGCGGAGATCATCACTGCCTGTGTAGTGGACGGACAGAATCTGCGGACATTTGAATTAAGACTCGGGGAACTCACCGATGAGGAGAGACAGATCATCTTAAAGGGCTGTCTGATCAATTATAACAGAGTGAACTGATGCGGGTAGAAAGGTATCTATATGGAATTTAATAAAACAGTGTCCAACCCGATGCTGGTGGGGGCCATTCAGCTGCTGAAAGAGGAGGATTCCCCGGAGCATCGAAATATGTTCGTGATAGAGCTGCAGAAAGCATCTTATATTGCACCGGCCCTGGTGGATCCGGAGCCGGTGGAAAGTGCAGACGGGAAACGGACCATTGCTCCCGGCAGCAAAATACAGTTCCCCATGCTGACCTCTTCCGTGGGCAAACAGTTTTTTATGGGCTTTACCGATGTGGCAGAATATCGGAAGTGGGTGGAAAAGAATAAGGAGCTACCCTTTTTCGCGTTGAGATTTGAGGATCTTGCGGCTATGCTTTTACAAAAGGATGCCCTGGGGAAACAGAGTCCGGCGCTGGGATTTGTGATCAACCCCTATGGCGAGAATATTATTGTGCCCAAGATGATAGCCGCCGGAATCATGGCCGCCAGGCTGGATAAGCAGAAGAATGCCACAGGGCCGGCCGGACAGTCGGGGAAGCAGGACTAAAGAAAAAGAAAATCGTGCCGATATACTTATTACAGGACGGCGGCCAGGCCAGCCGCCATACCGAGTATAAGATATGGACACCACGGATGGTATTTGGAGGGAAACGGATCTTCCCGAAGAATACCATCTTTTTTATGAGTGGGACAGGGACGTAAGCTCCGAAAAGTTCTGCAGGATGACGGCATCGGCATTAAGGAGGATGGGCTGCCGCTCTTCGGCAGAATGGGTGTGCATGAAGGAGAGAAGAGGATTTGAAAATTGATTCCAGTGTAGTAGGAATGGAATCCGCCAGAAGCTACAGAGCTTCCAACACTAAGTTTACACGTTTTTCCCTGACAGATTATCAGGGAGGCCTGACACAGGGCCGCAATGCCTTAAATGCCGAGATCGGGGACAGCGGGGACAGCAGCGGGAAGACCGGTCAGGCCGATCAGAGAGACTGGCTGGAGAATCTGAAAGGACGCCTGCAGAGGTTCGGCATCAGTGTGAACGTGCGCAGCGTGCCCAGCCAGACCTATGAGAGCTTCCGCAACCAGACGATCAACTATATTCTCGACCTGTTCTTCGGAGGATGGTCCGGGGGCAGATATTCCAGATCCGCGTACGATCTGTCTTTCACGGTGGCTCAGCCCGCTCAGCTTCAGGG
>CANRMK010000110.1 GCA_947631715.1 uncultured Acetatifactor sp. | reverse complement strand
ACTCAGGAGATCAGTAACCTGGCTTCTGAGCTGGCGGAGATCATTTCGTACTTTAAGGACTGACAGCACAGCGATAGAGAAAATAGAATGAAACCAGTATGGAGGAGAAAAAATGGCTAATTACTGCCCACAATGCGGCGGCAAGGTGCAGCCGGGAGAAACAAAGTGCAGCTTTTGCGGCAAGGACCTGACAGGTTATAGCGCAGGAAATCCGAACAGTATGAACCAGGAGAATGCAGGGCCTTACAACGCAGGGCAGGATAGTGCAAATCAGGGGACTGCGGGCTCCTACAATAGCGCAGGGCAGGATAGCGTAAACCAAGGGATTGCGGGGTCTTACAATAGTGCAGGGCAGGATAGTGCAAACCAGGGAAATGCAGGGCCTTACAGCGCAGGGCAGGACAGCGTGAACCAGGGGACTGCGGGTTCTTACAGCAACGCAGGGCAGGATAGCGTGAACCAGGGAAATGCAGGGCCTTACAGTGCAGGGCAGGACAGTGTAAACCAAGGGATTGCGGGTTCCTACAACAGCGCAGGGCAGGGTAGTATAAACCAAGGAAATGCGGGCTCCTACGGCGCGGCTTCACAGAATACAGCCGGTCAGAGCGTATATACCCCGGTAAATCAGAACGGCAGTTATTCTTATCAGACCTATCAGTCTGCCGTACCGGTGGAGAACAAACCGTCTTCTTCGCCCAGTGGACTGCAGGTTGCAGGACTGGTGCTGGGGATCATTTCCATTGTGACCTGCTGCTGTTACGGGATCGTGGGACTGATATTTGGAATTGCCGGTCTGATCTGCTCCATTATGGGAAATAAAGAGAGCAAGAACGGTGTGGGGACTGCCGGCCTGATCTGCTCTGTGGTGGGACTGGTGTTCGGCGCGTGCTCCCTGATCGTGTATGTGGTCGTGTTCTTTGCAGAGTACGGCAACTATTATTATTAAAATGAGAAGCGCAGATGAAAAAAGCCTTTACCGGACAGGGCTGGCTCTATTAGCGCTGGCTGCGGCGGCAGTGCCTGTCATGCGTATCTGGCTGCCCAGGATCCTGGAGAGAGTGCCGTCCAGCTGTGTGCTTTACCGCTTTTTTGGCATCTACTGTCCGGGATGCGGAGGTACCCGTTCCGTGAATGCGCTGCTTCACGGACATGTGATCATGTCGTTATGGTATCACCCGATGGTTCCCTACTGTGTTGTCCTGTATCTCGCTTATATGGTTTCCTGGACATTTGCGAGGTTTGGGCTGTTCGGCGTGAAACGTGGAATGAAATTCCGCATCGGTCATATCTATGGTCTGGCAGGACTGGTGGCGGTTAATTTCATAATTAAAAATGTGCTGAAGCTTGGCTTCGGCATAGCAATGCTTTAAAAACTAAGGAAATACCCGGGAAGGGTGGAAAAGGAGAAAGTGAAATGAACAAGAAAGTAACAGGCATTGTAGCGTATATCGGCTGGATCGGCTGGCTGATCGCAATTTTGGCAGGAGATAGGGAGGGTGCGAAGTTTCATTTGAATCAGTCGCTGGTCTTAAATCTCTGCAGCACCATTATCTCTATCGTATTAGGCATCATCAGTGCCTTTGTTCCTGCTGTGGGCATTCTTTCCGGCCTGTGCAGCATCGTGATTTTTGTGTTCTGGATCCTGGGGATCGTAAACGCTATCAAGGAAGAGGAGAAAGAGCTTCCTCTGATCGGTGGGATTAGGATCTTAAAGTAACAGGAATATCTGTAATAAGCAGCAAAAAGAAATGAGCAGCAAAAGAAACGAGCAGCAAAAGAAATAAGCAGCCAAAAAGAGCGGCCCGGAAGATTCCGGGCCGTTTCAAATTTCAGTTTTATTTCTTATTATTCTTATTATTCTTATTATTCTTATTATTCTTATTATTCTTATTATTCTAATTCTTCTTATTATTTTTATTGTTTATTGTTTATTTTTATTATTTTATTTTTATTTTTCGATCAGGGCTGTTCTTCCCCGTCTTCCCCATATTCAATGGAAAGATCCGCATCATCAGGCTCCTCGCCGTGAAGAAAGGTGATGATGATCTGTACGCGCTTATATGCTCTGGAATAATATTCCTTTGCGTATTCCGCAGTGTATTCATTGTAGGAGCCATTGCTGAAAGCCTCATGATAGCTTTTGACAGCCTCTGTCATACACTCGCTGGACTCGTCGGCAAGCTCCTCCAGGTAATCGAATTCCTCCGGAAAATCCAATTCCGCAAAGGATTGGAACACCAGCTCCAGCTCGTCCAGATCAGAGAGGAGTTCATCGGTGGCGTTTTCCGATTCCGCATCGATGCTGTTGATGGAAGAATCGATCTCAGAAACCTTGGTACAGAATTCGTCCATGCTCTGTCGGAAGCGCGTCAGCTCGGGATCCTCGCCGCAGCCAGTGAGCATGGCAGATGCCAGCACTGCCGCGAAAAGTATTCGGACTTTATTCTTCAACTTATTGACCCTCCGAAATCACACTGTAAATTCATATTGTTTTAAAAATAAGTGAATATGAAAAACAGTTTAATTTGTCCAAAACGTACAATACAATATAAAATTTACCACATTTTGCGTTAATTCGCAACCATTTTCCACGAAAAGGTGAAATCCGCCCCTTTACGATTAAAACCTGTCTGTGGTATTATAAATAGAAATGCTTGAGAATCTTTCGGAAAGGTTTGGATCGGTATGACAAGGGAACAGTTTAAAGAGCTGTCGGGCCGCTATCTGTATCTGGACGGCGCGACCGGGTCCAATCTGGTGCGGGCAGGTATGCCGTCCGGCGTATGCCCCGAGCAGTGGATCCTGGAACACAAAGATATCATGCTGAAGCTGCAGACGGATTATGTGGCGGCAGGTACGGATATTTTATATGCGCCTACCTTTACCGCCAACAGGATCAAGCTTGCCGAGTACGGGCTTGAGGGAAAGCTGCAGGAGATGACCAGGGATCTTGTTGCCATTTCAAGGGAGGCGGCTTCTTCCGCAAAAGACAAAAAAGTCTATGTGGCGGGAGATCTTACCATGACCGGCCGCCAGTTAAGGCCCATGGGCGATATGGAGCAGGAGGAGCTGATCGATATCTATAAGGAGCAGATTCTGGCGCTGGCAGAGGCCGGTGTGGATCTGCTGGTGGCGGAGACCATGATGAGCCTGGCGGAGGCCAGGGCGGCACTGATCGCGGCCGGAGAAGTCTGCGACTTGCCGGTGATGGTGACTATGACTTTTGAAGAGGATGGCAGGACTCTGTACGGAACGGATCCAGCGACAGCGGCCGTGGTGCTGGAAAGCATGGGGGCCTGTGCAGTAGGGGTCAACTGCTCCACGGGGCCGGCGAAAATGTGCCGGATCGTGGAGGAGATGGTGCGGAATACAAGAGAGATTCCCATTATCGCAAAGCCCAATGCGGGGCTCCCCTATCTGGACGAAAAGGGGCAGACCTGCTACAATATGGATGCGGAGGAATTCGCGGAGGAAATGGCGCAGCTGACCCAGGCGGGAGCTGTCATACTGGGTGGCTGCTGCGGCACCACGCCCGAGTTTATCCGCAGGATCCGCGATACTTTCGGCAGACAGATCATTGCCGGACTGGCCCGGAGACCGGAGGGGGTCCGGGTCCTTGCCTCCGAGCGCAGGACTCTGAAGTTCGGTCTTGGTGACGGATTTTTTATCATAGGCGAGCGCATCAACCCCACGGGGAAAAAGCTTCTGCAGGCTCAGCTCAGGGAGGGCTGCATGGACAGGGTGCGGCAGTTCGCGGAGGAGCAGGAGCGGTGCGGCGCACAGGTACTGGATATCAATATGGGCATGAGCGGCATTGACGAAAAGGAAATGATGCTCCGCGCCATTGAGGAAGTGAGCGGCGTTACGGATCTTCCGCTGTCTCTGGATTCCAGCCATGTGGAGGTGCTGGAGGCGGCGCTGCGGCAATATCCGGGGAGAGCCCTGATCAATTCCATTTCACTGGAAAAGGAGAAGTTTGAAAAGCTGATTCCCATTGCAAAAAAATACGGGGCTATGTTTATTCTCCTGCCGCTGTCGGACAGGGGACTTCCCCAGAATCTGGACGAAAAGAAAGAAATCATAGAAAAGATTTTAGAGCGGGCGTATTCCGTCGGTCTTCATAGGGAAGACGTGGCAGTGGACGGACTTGTGGCCACTGTGGGCGCCAACAAAAGGGCCGGGATTGAGACCCTTGAGACCATACGGTACTGCAGGGAAAAAGGGCTGGCTACGGTCTGCGGTCTGTCCAATATTTCTTTCGGTATGCCTGAGAGAAGCTATGTGAATGCGGCTTTTCTGACCCTGGCCATCAGGGAGGGGCTTACCATGGCCATCGCAAATCCGTCCCAGGAGCTTCTGGTAAGCTGCGCGCTGGCCTCGGATCTGCTGCTTGCCAAGGAGGGAGCGGATCTGCGCTATATTGAATACGCAGATACCGTGTCTGAGAATAGAAAGAAAAAAGAGGAAGCGTTAAAAAAAGAGCTTCTGAGAACGAAAGGGGCGGACAGCGCCGCTCAGGGAACAGAGGCGAAAGCGGACGAAAAGGGAGGCGGTCCAGCGACAGACGAATCGGGTGGGGAGGCCAGTCCCCACATGGCGGCATTGAAGCACGCCGTGCTGAAAGGAAACCGAAGCGGCATCGGTGCCATTACGAACGATGCGCTGGCCGCCGGGGAAGATCCTCAGAAAATATTGAATGAAGCTCTTCTGCCGGCTATCAATGAAGTGGGAGAGCTGTTCGACAAGGGAAAATATTTTCTGCCGCAGCTCATCGGCAGCGCGGAGGCTATGAAGAATGCCATAGAGGTGCTGGAACCGCTTCTCAGGAAAGAAACGGACGCGCAGGACATGCCTGTGGTGATCATTGCCACCGTGGAGGGCGATATTCACGATATCGGGAAAAACCTGGTGGCGCTGATGCTGAAAAATTACGGTTTTCAGGTCATCGACCTGGGGAAAGATGTGCCAAAGGAGGAGATCGTTCGGGCCGCCAGGGAGCATAATGCGCAGATCATTGCACTGTCGGCGCTGATGACCACTACCATGCAGCGGATGCGGGAGGTGATCGCTCTTGCCAGGGAAGAGAACATAGCCGCCAGGGTAATGATCGGCGGCGCTGTGATCACCCAGGACTATGCGGATGAGATCGGCGCGGACGGTTATTCCAGGGACGCGGCGGAGGCCGTAAGGGTGGCACAGAGGCTGACAGATACGCCCGGGGTGCAGGAGCTGCAGGAACCGGCAGAGCATACATAAGGCCAAGCGGCCGCAATCGTAATCAACAGCCGTCAGGTACGGCGGAAAAGAGGGAAAGATGATAGGAGCAGATGCGATCATAAAATGTCTGGAGGCGGAGGGCGTCACAACGGTATTTGGATATCCCGGAGTGGCCATCTGCCCTTTCTACAACAGTATTCTGGACTCGCCTATCCGGACGATCCTGATCAGGACAGAGCAGAATGCGGCACACGCTGCCAGCGGTGTATCCAGGATCACCGGGAAGCCCGGCGTGTGTGCGGTGACGTCCGGCCCGGGCGCTACCAACGTGATCACGGGCATTGCCACGGCCTTTGCGGACAGCATTCCGCTCATCTGCATTACCGGCCAGGTCAACAGTGAGCTGATCGGCAGCGATGTGTTCCAGGAGGCGGACATCACCGGCGCGGTGGAATCCTTTGTAAAATACAGCTATCTTGTCAAGAACGTGGAAGATATCCCAAGGATCTTCAAGGAGGCCTTTTACATTGCCAACACAGGCCGGAAAGGGCCCGTGCTGATCGATGTGCCCATCGATATACAGAATGCGCCGATTTCCCGTTTCAAATATCCGGAGGAGGTATCTCTGCGGACCTACAAGCCAACGGTAAAGGGACATGCTGTACAGATCAAGAAAGTCATCAGAGAGCTGGAGCGGGCGAAGCGTCCCATTATCTGTGCGGGCGGCGGCGTGATCCTAAGTGACGCCCAGGGAGAGCTTAAGGCTTTTGCGGAACAGCACGGTATTCCCGTGGTATCCACTATGATGGGAAAGGGCGTCCTGCCCACAGAACATGACCTTTATTACGGCATGGTGGGCAACAACGGGGAAGCCTATGCCAACAGGGCTATGAATGAGTCGGATCTACTGATCATGGTGGGCGCCAGGGTGGCGGACCGTGCGGTGAACCAGCCGGATCTGATCACGAAAGACAAGGTGCTCGTACATATCGACGTGGATCCTGCGGAGATCGGCAAGAACGCAGGCCCCACCATACCGTTAGTGGGGGACGCAAAGCATATTTTCCAGGATTTTGAAAAGGAGGATTTCACCTGTGATTTCCGGGAGTGGACCAACACTCTAAGCGGATACAGGAACGAGATGGGGAGAAAGAGAAATCCCAATCCCGCCTTTGTGGATCCTGCGGAGTTTATCTCAAAGCTTACGGACAGAATGGAAGAGGACGCCGTGTATGTGGCGGACGTGGGACAGAATCAGATCTGGTCCTGCGCTTATGCAAAGGTGCGCAAGGGCCGGTTCATGACAAGCGGCGGCATGGGGACTATGGGCTATTCCATTCCGGCGGCCATGGGGGTAAAGGCGGTTGACCCCAAAAGACAGGTGGTCGCAGTCTGCGGCGACGGTTCTTTCCAGATGTCCATGATGGAGCTTGCGACCTTGTGCCAGCATGATATCCCGTTAAAGATCATTGTGCTGAAGAACAATTATCTGGGCATGGTGCGGCAGTTCCAGCATTTTAACTACAAGGATAATTATTCGGTGGTGGATCTTTCCGGGAGCCCGGATCTTGAAAAGCTGTCGGCGGCTTACGGTATTCCGTTCCTCCGCCTTGAAAATATGGAAAAATGCGATGAGGCCATCGAAGCATTCCTGAAAGAGGACAGGGCAATGCTGATGGAATGCATCATCGATCCCATGGATCTGGTGTGAAGCGGAAAAATTTCTGAGACGGCATGTGCGGCCCCGAAACGGCTGATGCCGGGAAGAGAAAAGGGAAAAATGCGGCCGTTTGGGCCGGGTGAGAGGTTGAGATGAAAAGAAGAATTTATTCCGTACTGGTGGAGAACCGCTCCGGCGTGTTGTGCAAGGTGGCGGGGCTGTTCTCCAGGAGATGCTTTAATATTGACAGCCTTGCAGTGGGGGAGACGGACGATCCCACCACTTCCTGCATGACCATTGTCAGCAGCGGGGACGAGCGCACGATCGAACAGATCGAAAAGCAGCTGAACAAAAAGCTGGACGTGATCAAGGTAAAGACCTATTCCGAGAGGCAGTGCATCACAAGAGAGCTGATGCTGATCAAGGTAAAATACAACCGGAACAACCGCCGTGAGATCATGGAGCTGTGCGAGATCATGAAAGCGGAGATCGTGGATATGTCCAGGCACTTTATGATGCTGCAGATCTGCGATACGCCGGAGAGAGTAAAGCTCCTTATCGATATGCTGCGCTCCATAAGCATTGCGGAGGTGGCCCGCACCGGCACCCTTGCCCTTTCCAGGTGCAGCGAGAGCGACGAGGGGTGACAGTAACAGTTCAGCCCCCACCGTTGTATTCAGCCCGGTAATGTCGATGTTCTTCCGGCAGACCGTTGGAGCACGTCGGCACTTGGCGAGGTACTCTCGAGCAGGCATATTTTATATGCCTTGGGTCCGTTACGTGCGGAACCGAGCGGAAGCGCGTCTGCCGGGAGAACATCGGCAGTACCGGGCGTGACTCGCAAGGGA
>CANRMK010000109.1 GCA_947631715.1 uncultured Acetatifactor sp. | reverse complement strand
ATCACATCCTTCTGACCACCTTTCACCGCCCGCACGATTATACCGGCCACGAACACGCAGATGATCGTCACTGCCAGCACAACACCGATTATGATTCCAATGATACCAAAAACAGTATGTCTACGCTTCATTTTAATTCCTCCTCGTCACCTGAACTTTTCCCTATTATCTATTTTGCCATAGCCGGAGAACTTTCCGAATCAATCGCCATCACGGTACGGAATCCCCCCTCATCTCCGGCACCTGTACATTCTTTAGTAATGTAAAATCAATGGAATCCGCTATGTTTTCTAAAATGTCCTCTGTTATACCACAGTTGCTCTCGCCCATGACATTCATGAGAATAAAGCAGCTTTCAGAATCCATAAATATCAGAGCGTGATCTGGACTCAGCGCACACATGACCATTTCACCGCCGGAAGTAACGTACTCAAATTCCCGATAATCGGACACATCTCCAATATTCAGATAGGTTTCATTAAGGGTTCCCTTTACAGTCCGGGTAAACTGAAAGCCAACCATTCCACCACCCTGCAGTTCAATGTCTCCGTCAAATTGAAAAGTGCCATCCTCATAAATATAGGCCCAATATCTTCTCAATGGCTCCCCCATAAACTCTCCGCCAACACGAAACACCAGCTCCTCCTGGCTGACTACATTGATATCCGTGTGCAGTTTCAAATCATACTTCTGTATGATCTCCTCCAGCTTATCCGCCATATCCTGTGTATAGACACTATATAAGCCATATTTTGTATCGTCTGTCTCTGCGGGGCCATTCCCAATCTCCTCCAAAATAGCATAATCTGAATCGTAAGTTGCCAGAAACGCCTGCCACTCCGCCAGAGCCTGGGCCTCGGGACTGTCCTGATATCCCGACAGGCCGATGAATTGGTTTGGCATTCCGGTCTCCGGAATCGGCTGCGCATTCCCGCCGTATTCCTCGTTCTGAGCAGGCGGACCGGAAGGCACCGATGGGATCTGTCATCTACATACTGAAACGCCTGATTTAAAACAGAAGCATTCATACCGCCACGCCCTCCTTTTCCAAATACCTCCTCAGCCCGTCCCTCGCTTTGGAAAGCATATACTTCACCTGCCGCTGCGTGAGAGAGTATTGCTCCGCCAGCTCGCTGATCGAGTAGGAATAGTAATATCTGCCCAGAAAGACAGCGCAGCTTTTCCCCTCAAGCGTTCCCAGATAGTGATTCAGCAGATTCCCGATCTCTTTTGCCTCCCACGCTCTTTCTACACTCTGCCGCATATCCGGAATACATTCATCCAGTTCCACGAAAATGGCATTCCGTTTCCCCGCCAGGCGGTAATCAAGACGGTCAAAAGAAAGATTCCGGGCAATCCGCGATAAGAAATGCTTCAGGCTGTTTGGAATGGTCGGCGGTATGGCGTTCCATGCTCCCATATAGGTATCATCAATAATCTCCTCCGTATCCAGAGTATCCCTTAAAATGTTGTAAACCAGACGTTTCAAAAAGACGTTATATTTGATATCCGTCTCCCGAATTGCAAATTCTGACCTTTCCACATATAATGCAATGATTTCCGTATCTTCCATAAATTTGCTCCTGTGTTGCCACAAATCTCCTTTCGCAATCTGCTTTATCAACCCTCTACTTACTTAGTAGGGAAAAAAAGCTTTATGGACAAAATTTATGGATTCCCCATCACTCCAGCATGACACTTTTGAGCGACAATCTCCTGATCCGCTGAGAATAGCCGTACATCACCAGTTCATAGGCAAGGATAAATAAGACAAATGTGACCGCGCACATTTTCAGATCAAAGCCGTATTCTGGCATATTGTCTACATCTGCAAATACGATCTCTACCATCATTTTTAACAGCACATACTGATAGACCGTACCGACTGCAAATCCAATGTAAGAAATTGGTCTGTAACCTCCCAGAACAGCCCTGCTGCAATCCCTGTATCGATAGCCGAACACTCTCATCATGGCGATGGTCTTTGTATTTCCCTTTACTACACTGGAGAGCGATAGGAAGAGTGTCATAAAGGCTAAGATCAAACCTATCGTTATCATCATGACCGCCATGGTCCTGCTTGAAAGATCTTTCATGGACATTGACATCTGCACCATGGCCGAGAAACAGAATGCTGAAAATGCAACAAAGAACACAAGGGCTTTTCTCTCCCGGATCGTACTTCCCGCCAGAGCCTTCAGGAAAGGCTTATCCCTTGTTTCTCTCCTGGGGACTTTCGTCTTATGCTCCCGCTTTTCTCTCAACAGATCGAGGACAGGGCGCCTCAATCGCAGGCAGGCATAGAGGACCGCTAAGACTGAAAAAACCATCGCAGGCACGCCGATCAAAAGGAACGCCAAAGATAAGTGGAACTGCACCTTGATTTCGGGAAAAAGGTGTTCGGCGTTCTGCAGCGCATAGAAGGATGGCAGATAGAGAAATGCCAGTACATAGCCCAGCACACAACCTACAAAAACGCTCAGCCCGAACACCCAAAAGCGCTTTGCGATCTTAAGGCTGGAATACCCCAGGGCTTTCAAGATCCCAAGCTCTTTGCTGTGGGTATCTATGTAATTCTTGATATAGAAAAGAAGCATCACAACAGATGTGAGCGCCAGGCACCCGCCTGAAACGGCAGCCACGACCTTTCCCGTTGAGACCTGTGCCTGATACATTGCCATACCGGCCTGCGTTAGTATTTCGCCTTTCCTTGCCGCCAGGTCCACATTGTAATTCAGGAACAGAGTACATACGAAAACGGCGCAGCCCGCAATCACTAAGATACCGATCAGCTTCATTGTGTCCTTTATTCCTACTACCATACGATCACCACCCGATCTCATAAGCGGTCTTTTGCGTTTCATTCACAGAAATCTCCGCTATTTTTCCGCTGTTCATTTTTACGACCGTATTCGCCATTTCCGCTATGTTCTGGTTGTGCGTCACCATTACCATGGTAAAGCCGTATTCCTTGTGCAGCCCGGAGATATGATCCAGCACCTGCCGGCCGGTCTGTTCATCCAAGGCGCCTGTGGGCTCGTCCAGGAACAGCACCTTTGGCTTTTTCGCAAGGGCACGGGCAACGGAAACTCTCTGCTGCTCACCGCCCGAAAGCTCACTGGGATATTTTCCTGTTTTCTCTTCCAGCCCCACGGCATTGATCATTTCCCTGTATGCCCGATTGCCGGCAAGGTCGGCTCCCATTCGCACATTCTTTTCCACTGTCATGTTCGGAAGAAGATAATACTGCTGAAAGATAAAACCAATATTGTCCCTGCGAAACTGCGTTAATTTTTCATCGGTCAGTTTTGTAATGTCGTTCGTTCCATATACAACGCTTCCGCTGTCGGGGCGCTCAAGCCCTGATATGACATTCAAAAAGGTGGATTTCCCCGAACCCGATGCCCCCAGGAGCACAACAAAATCTCCATCTGTGATCTGCAGGCTGATTCCTTTGAGAACTTGATTTTTATTTCCGGCATTCCCATAAGATTTCACAATATCTGATATGGATATCATTCTGTTCGGCCCCCCTTGACTTCTTTTAGCAGACCAAGGAACACCTCGGTCATCATCCCGTTTATCTCCTCTGCGGTAAAGGAACACATATTCGTCGCACAGAGGGCCGCTATTCCATGAGTATAAATCCACAGGTGACGATAAAGACGTTCGGCATCGGCTTCCTCCAGACCGTACCCGCTTTGTACGGAGGCGAGGATCTGCGGATAGTTCTCATCAATGACCGGCAGAATGCTTTTGACCGGCGGTCTCTGCGGCTGTTCCGCCATAAAGAGAAGCTGGAACAGCTTTGGCTCTTTTATGGAAAATAAGATATACTGCGTTCCTACGCCCTTAAAAGCAATGTCCTGGGAAAGCCCTGTCTTGATATAGTCTGCATATAGCGCTTTCGCCGCTTTCCGGACTTCCGACAGCACTTCCTCCATATTTTCAAAAACAGTAAAAATCGGTTTGGCGGAGGAACCGAGCTTTGCCCCCAGCGCCCTGGCCGTAAGCGCCTCAATCCCCTCCTCCCGTGTCAGGTCTAAAGCGGCATTCACGATTTCTTCCCTTGTAAATTTACATTTTGGCGGCATGATCTTACCCTCGCTTTAATCAGAAACTATTGTTTTGCAACATCTGTTTCCAATTATAGCAGACAGATCAGGAAACGTCAAGGGCAATCTTTGCATAATGCCAACGGCAAGGATATAATCATTAATGATTAATATTAATCATTAATAATAAAGAAACGCTCCGGCGATGCTTCCTCGCTCTGAGCGTTTCTTTTTAAATCTTTATTCCTCTCCATTTATACCGCTTACCGTCCAGCTTTCCGGTCAGTCTGCTTTCTATAGATCTCCAGTCACGGCGCTCCGACCATATTTCCAATAGCTTCTTCGACAGCCGCGTTGAGTGTTTTTCCATGCTCTATTGCATACACTGCAATATTCCGATGAAGTTCAGGACTGATCCTTACATTAAAAGTCCCCTTATATGGCTGTTCAGGTTTCACCTTTCGATTCCGGCAATCATCCAGATATGCATCAATTACATTTTGAAAATCTCGCTCCAACTCTTCAACCGAATCGCCCTCATAAGATAGCAAAGATTTTATTCCAACAACCTTTCCAAAAAGGCAGTTATCTTCCTTAGAATATTCCACTGTCCCATTATAATTTTTATATGATAAAAGATTACTCATAACAAACCATCCTTTCTCAATTTTTCTATTACTTGGTCTAATATATAACTTTTTAATACTCCGCTTGGATGTGGTTTATGGAAATTTATTACATCATTGCTTCCATCTTTGATAAACTTAACGCCAGATCCTGTTCCACCTTGCTTTAGTTCATATCCAAAATATGACAGCAAAGACTTCATTTCATCAAAAGTAAAATCTTTGGGTCTCTTCAGTAGTCTTTCCAATAATTTATCTTTCTTGCTCATAGTTATACCTCTTGTGTACTTCAGCACGTATACCTTTCTCCCTTGTATAATATAACACATATAAACATGATGTGCAACTAAAAATAGTTGCGTCCTGGCATTATTCTTCCTTTTTCTCTGCTAATGCTTCTATTTTCTTGGACTTTTCAGGCCTGTACTCCTTACAGCGCCCCCGTTCCATCTCATATACGCAGTCACAGAGAATCTCAATGTCTTCCATATGGTGGCTCGACAGCAGAATCGTTTTCCCCGCATCCCTCATCTGCAGCAGGACATTTCTGACATCCTCTACGCCCTGGCTGTCCAAGCTGTTCATGGGCTCGTCCAGGATCAAGATCTCGGGATCCTCCATGATGGCCTGAGCAATGCCGAGGCGCTGCCTCATGCCCAGAGAATACTTTCCCACCCTCTTTCTGCTGTCCGGATCCAGCCCTACCGTTCTCATGCTCTCCCGGATCTGCTCTCTGCCGATGACATTCCGAATGTCCGCCAGATATTTCAGGTTCTGAAAGCCGGTATAGTTTCCCAGAAAGCCCGGATTCTCAATGATAATCCCAATATTGTCCGCAAAGTCCTGATCTTTCCCGATCTCTTCTCCGCATACCGTCACCCGCCCGCCGGTGGGTCTTAAGTAGCCAATGATAAGCTTGAACAATACTGTTTTCCCGGAACCGTTTCTTCCGATGAAGCCATAAATCTTTCCTTTTTTTAAACTCAGGTTGACCCCGTCCAATACCGTAACATCTCCAAATTTTTTTGTCAGATTTTCAATGCGGATCATTTCTTCCATATGCCAAACTGTCCTTTCCTGAAATTTTCGCTCTCTGTTCTATTGCTGTTTTGCTCTTATCCTCCGGCTCCCTACTTTCCGCCGCCCCGTTTTAAAAAGCTCCCGCCCGCAGCGTAACTGGCCGCCACCAGAATCCCCTCTGCCGCAATGGCGATAAGTACCGGCACGCCCGTCTCCCTGTCAAACCATGCGCTCTGAAAATACATGCCCCATCTGCCGTACATCCACATCGACAGCCTGCCGGCCAGGATACCCGCAAGGAAGCTGACGCCCTCCAGCAAAAGCAGCGCTCCCGGAGCAGCCCCTTTCAGCCCCATAAGGTCCAGCATTATAAAAAATGACAGCATCGTCGCAAAATGCAGAAGCCACAGAAGAAACACTCTCCCGGTTTCCGGAGAAATCCCTGCAGGGCTCAACCCGTCTGACGCCAAAGCGATGCAGAACAGGATTGTCCCCACAGCCATGCCAAGCCTGAACCCCCTGAAAAATTTCACTCTCCACCACCTTTTGTCCGTCCCGTAACGGAAGCGGGCCAGAGTTTCTATCCTGCTTTTCCTTTCCAGCCAGATTCCCTCCGTCAGCAGGCACACGGTGAGAGGCAGAAGCCATCGGACCAGTCCCAGGAACAGTTTGTCATAGTCAAGCCCAAAATCCATGTCCACCTGCACACCGCCAAAATAATCAAGAACCGTCCCCCACATTCTCATCCGCTTCCTCCCCTCCGCTCTGAAAATTCCACTTTTATACCACTATGCGCTTCCGCACGCATATCAATCAATACTTGCCCTATGATAACAGACTATCAAGTCTGGCATAGACCTTAGATGGCAGACTGCTAAGTCTGACATAGATGTTTTACCTCCATATTTCTCACCGCAAGGAATGACACAAATGTCATAAGCATCAAAACCAGCCCCGCACCGCACGGGTACCTCCAGAGACGGTACAGGCTGCCTGTCTCATGCACAGGGCTCCAGGGGATCCGGAACCAGAACGACAGGACGATATGCCCCAAATGGAAGACCGCCACCGCCAGGAATCCCCAAAAGCGCCCAAGCATCAGACTGCATACATACAGCGTCATTCCCATCAGCGCCAGATAGCAGAACAGATAGACAAGGGCCGCCAAAAAAGCCTGTGGCACCGTCATCTGTCTCATCATCGCCTCTCCCTCGAAAAGAAGATGATATTTCAGGGCGGCGGCGCTCTTTGGAAACTTCACCAGCAGATAAGCCGGCCCGCTCCAGAGCTTTCCGGGAAATCCAGAGGGAACACTGGCCAGGACTGAGCAGATCGCAAGGCAAGCCGCGTACCAAATGCTCTGCATCAGGACGTAACAGATCATTCCCAGATTCCAGGCGCGTCTGCCGCTGCGATACAGCAGTAAATCGGTACCCTTTCCTATAAAAGGCGCATCCGCCAGAATGAGCAGATACCCTAACGGCCACAGCCTGCCTGCAAAGGCCTGGCACTGGGCCACCACAAAGGGCTCCAGCAGATTGACCGGTTCTTTCATCTCTCCCGCATACCTCAAAAAGTCATTGCAGCTCAGGCCAAGGAGGGTCAGGCCCAGCAGATATCCCATCCAGACTCTGGGACTTTGCATTTCCCGCCTCCACATCCCTGCCGCCAGAACAATCGCCCTACGCATCCCGACACCTCCGCACAAAACCCACCATGACAGCCCCGGCGGCAAGCAAAATCCAACCGCACTCCATGACGGCAGAGTACAGATGCCCGTAATCGTCCCCCCGCACAAGGTGTGACGGAGCAAAGAAGCCGCCCACCGGCAGAAGATACAGACACTCATACAACACAAAGGGGGCGATCAGCGCCACATACCGGTTCGGCATCCACACAGCAAAGGAAAGCCCCACCAGCGCCCAGGCCGCGCCAAAGAGAAATCCCAGCACTGCCTTGGCAGCCACCACCATACCCGGCCCGTAAGTCTGTGCAACCTGCATGAGCATCTCATTCATATCCACTCTGGTATA
>CANRMK010000108.1 GCA_947631715.1 uncultured Acetatifactor sp. | reverse complement strand
GAGATCGCCCAGGCCATAGCGCCCCAGTTTGCGGAGACGGACCTGGAGACTCTGACTAAGATCGTGGAACGCTATTATCAGCAGGATACCTGGAAAGAGGATCTTGTCTTTAAAGAGGAGGCGTTCGATCTGCTGCAGAATATCCTGCAGGACGCCGGTGTGCTGGAGGAAAGGGTGCCCTATGAGGATCTTGTGAATACGGAATTCGCGGAGAAAGCGGCAAAATAACAGCCGCCCGGAAGAACGGGCGGGGCGAAAGTGCGCGGCTGTGCCGGACATAGGGCATGGCCGTGTATTTTTGAGTGGAATTGGATTGTAACAGTTCAGCTTTTCCGTCGTATCCAGCCCGGTACTGCCCATGTTCTCCCGGCAGACCGTTGGAGCACGTCGGCACTTGGCGAGGTACTCTCGAGCCTAGTACCGTTACGTGCGGAGCCGAGCGGAAGCGCGTCTGCCGGGAGAACATCGGCAGTACCGGGCGTGACTTGCAAGAGAAAGGCTGAACTGTTACGTGGAATTTTAGCCGATGAAAAGTTTTTATTGTGAAAAGGGAGCTTGTCTGGTAAAATAAAAATGATCTGCAGTACAACAATACAGCACAGTATGGAGGGAAAAAGATGGGTCTGATTCAAGCGGCAAAAGACGCCTTAGGCGGCCTGATGGCCGATCAGTGGCGGGAGTATTTCTACTGTACGTCCCTGGACAGCAATACATTGATGAAGAAAGGCGAAAAGCGTGTCACACAGGGGCGCAACAGCAACACAAAGGGAAACGATAACATCATTTCCAACGGCTCCATCGTTTCGGTGAACGAGGGCCAGTGCATGATCATCGTGGATCAGGGTGCGATCACGGAGTTCTGCGCCGTGGCCGGCGAGTTCGTGTACGACACATCTACGGAACCCTCCCTGCTTTACGGCAGCCTTGGAGAAAATGTCAAGAAATCCTTCGCGCAGTTCGGCAGAAGGTTCACGTTCGGCGGCAACACGGCAAAGGACCAGAGGGTGTATTACATAAACGTCAAGGAGATCATGAACAATCTCTACGGCACGCCCAACCCGATCCCGTTCCACTTTGTTGCGGCAAATACGGGCTTTGAACTGGAGACAACGGTCAAGTGCAACGGCCAGTATACCTTTAAGATCGTGGATCCCATTCTGTTCTACAAAAATGTAGTGGGAAATGTGGAGGACGATTACGACAAGAATGAGACCCTGACGGGCATGATGAAAGCGGAGCTGCTCACAAAGCTGCCCATGGCCCTGTCGCAGATCGCCGGACAGGGCGTGCTGCCCTATCAGGTGCCCATGCACATGGAGGAGATCACCAACTACTTAAAGGGCAGCCTGAGCCAGCAGTGGACGGAGACACGCGGTATCACGGTAGTGTCCATGACCATGGCCGCTCCCATTGTTCCCAAGGAGGATCTGGATAAGATCAACAAGTGGAACGACACCGCAGTCCTCACCAACGCGAACATGGCGGCGGCAAGGCAGACGGAAGCCTACACCAGGGCCCTGGAAAATATGGGAAACGGCGGCGGAAAGGATGACAGCGCATCTGCTATGAATGGAGCCATGGGCATGATGGGCATGGCTATGATGCAGAATATGATGAACAACGGCATGGGCGGCATGTTCGGCGTGCCGCAGCCCGGCCAGGCGCAGCAGCCTCAGATGAAGCCTGCAAGCACGGTGGCGGAGGGAGCGATTCTAGGCTGGACCTGCTCCTGCGGAAAGACCGACAACAGGGGAAAATTCTGTCAGGAATGCGGCCTGCCCAAGCCCGCCTTAGATGGCTGGACCTGTTCCTGCGGCCATGTGAATCAGGGGAAGTTCTGCGTGGAATGCGGACGCAAAAAGCCCGAGGGCGCGCCTCTCTACAGGTGCGACAAGTGCGGCTGGGAGCCGGAGGATCCCACAAATCCTCCCAAGTTCTGCCCTGAGTGCGGGGATATTTTTGACGACAACGATAAGATCTGAGACAGCGCCTCAGAGAGGGGAAGGACGGGGACGGTCATTTGAAACTGGTGTTAAGCGGAATCATTGTGATGCTGGCGTGTTTTCTGGCAGCCATGGGCGCGGGCTATTTTGCGTACCGAAAGATCAGAAGGAAAGTGCGGGGATTCTCCCAGATGGCTTTCGGCACGGCGGACGTGATGCAGGGCCTCCGGCAGATAGAGCGGGAGAGCCAGGTCACGCCGAAGTCTGTCTCGGCGGCTACCAGCATCTGTCTTCCCAATATTATGCGGGACTTCCCGGACTTTCACTATGATGAGATGAAGCGGCGGGCCGAGAACGTGCTGACCTCCTTTCTGAGGAGCATCGATGAACAGGACGCCGCCCTGCTGACCGAGGGCACGGATGAGCTTCGGGATAAGCTGCAAATGAAGCTGGATATGCTCCGGGAGTCTGGAACAGAGGAACATTATGAAAATATAAGGATCCACAGGACGGAGATCTGCGCCTATCAGAGAGATCAGGGAAGATGCAGCGTGATCTTCCAGTCCGCCGTTGAGTACCGGCACCGGACGGGGAAGGGCGGACAGGTGCAGGGAGAGGGCGGAAGCGTGCTCTGCCAGAGCAGATACAACGTGGAGCTGATCTACATTCAGGACAGAGACCTTGTGGAAAACACGGCGGATTCGGGAATGGCGATGAACTGTCCGAACTGCGGGGCGCCTCTGCCTGGTCTGGGAGCGAAGAAATGCGCCTACTGTGATTCCCCCATCGTGGAATTCAACATCAGGACCTGGAACTTCAGCGATGTGCAGGAGGTCCGGTAGGAGGCGGGCAAGGTAGAAAATGAGCATTTATGACACTTTGAATAAAGAGCAGAAACAGGCGGTGATGACCACTTCGGGGCCGCTTCTTCTGCTGGCGGGAGCGGGGAGCGGAAAGACCCGGGTGCTGACCCACAGGATCGCCTATCTCATCGACCAGATGGGGGTGAACCCCTGGAATATCCTGGCCATTACCTTTACCAATAAAGCAGCGGGAGAAATGCGGGAGCGGGTGGATCAGCTGGTGGGCTTCGGGGCGGACCAGATCTGGGTGTCAACGTTCCATTCCGCCTGTATGCGTATCCTGCGGCGCTATATCGACCGGCTGGGCTTTGACAGCGGGTTCACCATCTATGACACGGACGACCAGAAGACGGTGATCAAGGGCATCTGCAAACGCCTGAACATTGACACAAAGATATACAGGGAAAAGGCGCTTCTTGGTGCGATCTCTTCCGCCAAGGACAGCCTGACAGACGTCAGGGAATACGAGATTGGCGCAGCAGGTGACAGCAGTAAGGCCGTCTATGCAAAAGTGTACCGGGAGTATCAGGAGACGCTTCAGAAGAACAACGCGCTGGACTTTGACGATATCATCGTCAAGACGGTGGAGCTGTTCAAAAACTGCCCGGATGTGCTGGATCAGTATCAGGAGCGCTTCCGGTATATCATGGTGGACGAATATCAGGACACCAATACCGCCCAGTTCGAGCTGGTGAGGCTTCTGGCGGAAAAATATCGCAACCTCTGTGTAGTCGGGGACGATGACCAGTCCATCTACCGGTTCAGGGGAGCCAATATCCGGAATATCCTGGAATTTGAACAGTATTTTCCGGAGGCGTTAGTGATCAAGCTGGAGCAGAATTACCGCTCCACTCAGTCTATCCTGGACGCTGCCAACGCTGTGATCAGCAATAATGTGGGGCGAAAGGACAAGGCGCTGTGGACGGACCGGGGAGCGGGCAGCAGGATCCATCTGCGGCAGTTCGACAACGCCTATGAGGAGGCGGAATTTATCGCCGGCGATGTGGCCCGCAGAGTGAAAAAAGAGGGGGCGCAGTATCGGGACTGCGCAGTGCTCTACCGCACCAACGCCCAGGCACGCCTGCTGGAGGAGCGCATGATCCTGGAGGGAATCCCCTACAATGTGGTGGGAGGCACCAACTTCTATGCCAGGATGGAGGTGAAGGATATCCTGGCGTATTTAAAGACCATAGACAACGGCCGGGACGAGGTGGCGCTGCGGCGGATCGTGAATATCCCTAAGCGTGGGATCGGCGCGGCGACTCTAGATAAGCTGGAGGACTATGCGCAGCTCCATGAGATTAGCCTCTATGACGCCATGAGGGAGGCCGACGACATTATGGGAATGGGAAAGGCCGCGGCCAAGATACGGCCCTTTGTGCATTTGATCGAGGGGTATCGGAAGCGGCTCCGGGAGCTGACCGTGGCAGAGCTGATCAGCGCTGTGGTCTCGGAGATCGATTACGGCCGGTATCTGCAGGATTATGACGACGAGAGCTGTGAGGACAGGATTGAAAATGTAGACGAACTGATCACGAAAGCCGTCAGCTACCAGGACACCCACGAGGAACCGAGCCTCACGGAATTTTTGGAGGAGGTGGCGCTGGTGGCGGAGATCGACAACGTGGACGGAAGCGACGACAGAGTGCTGTTGCTTACGCTCCATTCCGCCAAGGGGCTGGAATTCCCCAACGTGTACCTGGCCGGTATGGAGGACGGACTGTTCCCAAGCTATATGACGATCGTGTCAGATGACCCGGAGGACGTGGAGGAGGAGCGGAGGTTAGCCTATGTGGGTATCACCAGGGCCATGAATGAGCTGACGCTGACATATGCCAAAATGCGCATGATCCGGGGAGAGACCCAGTACAATCCCATCAGCAGATTTGTCAGGGAGATTCCGGCGGCATTAATGGACAATACTCTGCCGCAGGGGCGGAGGCCTGACAGCCTGCTCCCGGACCGGGATACGGTCTTTGGTCTCCGGCCCAAGGCGGTCCTGCGTCCGAAGACCACTGCAAAAGCGGATCGGCCCTTTATCGCCAGGGAGATCGGAAGCCTGAACCGGCTGGCCGGCATTTCCAAGGGGATGCCTGACCGGGCGCCGGAGGACCCTGAATACGGAGAGGGCGAGAGAGTCACTCATGTCAAGTACGGAGAGGGCACGGTCACAAAGCTGGAAAAGGAACCCAGAGATTATAAGGTCACGGTAAATTTTGACAAATATGGACAGAAAATCATGTATGCGTCCTTTGCAAAATTGAAAAGAGTGTAGTAATTTCAAAATAAATGTGGTATTCTATATTAGAAGAGCGGCAGCCAGGCTGCCGGGGACGGAGGTATCCTATGAATAAAATTGAGAACCTGATCGATCTTGTGAAAGCGAACGAGCTGCTGAACAAGAAAGAGGAGCCGGAGAAGAAGTGCAATGTGGTCGTGTGCGTGCTGGCCGTGATCGGCGCGATCGCTGCAGTGGCCGCTATCGCTTACGCCGTGTACCGCTATCTGAACCCGGATTATCTGGATGACTTCGAGGACGAGTTTGAAGATGAGTTCGAGGACGAGGACGCGGAGGAAGAGGACGACTTCTTCGTGGACGAGGGAGAAAACTAAGTGAATGAAAAAAGGACAGGTCTTTGAGGCAAGGGTCGAAAGGGTGGACTTCCCCAACAAAGGGATCGTGCAGACAGGGGAGGGCACCATAGTCGTCAAGAACAGCCTGCCCGGTCAGAAGATCAAGCTTAGTGTCAATAAAGTGAGAAAAGGGAGGGCGGAAGGCCGTCTGCTGGAAGTGACAGAGAAGTCACCTCTGGAAACAGGCCTGCCGTGTTCCCATTTTGGCGTGTGCGGAGGATGTGTCTATCTCTCCCTGCCTTACGAGGAGCAGCTGAAGATCAAGGAAGACCAGGTAAAAAGGCTTTTAGACGGGGCGCTGGAGCGGCAGGAAAGCCCCTGGACCTGGGAGGGGATCAAGGGAAGTCCTGTGGCGTACGAATACAGGAATAAAATGGAATTTTCCTTTGGGGATGAGTCAAAGGACGGCCCCCTCACCCTGGGAATGCATAAGCGGGGGAGCTTTTACGATGTGGTGACAGTGGAGGACTGCAGGATCGTCGATGGGGACTACAGGCTGATCCTCACGTCGGTGAGAGACTATTTTGCCGAGCGGGGCGTGGGATATTATCACAAGCTGACCCATGCGGGGTATCTGAGGCATCTGTTAGTGAGAAAGGCTTCCGGCACAGGGGAGATTCTGGCGGTTCTGGTGACGTCCTCTCAGGCGCCTTTTTCTGCAGGAGAAAATGCACAGGCGGCATACAGCGAACGGACGGCGGAGGTAAAAATAACACCGGCGGAAGAGGAAGGAACGGAGGCAGCAGTCTTCGGATGTGAGCGGGAGCTGTTGGACGGCTTTCGGGAGACGCTGCTTCATCTGGAGAGAGAGGGGAAGCTTTCCGGGCGCTTCGCCGGGATCTTACATATCGTCAATGACTCCCTGGCGGATATCGTACAGAGCGACCGCACGGAGCTGCTCTATGGGCGGGAGTATTTTTACGAGGAGCTTCTGGGACTGCGCTTCCGGATTTCTGTTTTTTCTTTTTTTCAGACCAATTCCCACGGAGCGGAGGTACTGTACGAGACAGTGCGTGAGTATGTAGGGAATCCCGGGGACGCAAAGGCCGGCGCGGATTCGGCGGACGCGGGTCTGGCGGGCAAGGTGCAGCCAGCGGGGGACATGCGGCCCGACAAGGTGGTGTACGATCTCTACAGCGGCACAGGGACCATCGCCCAGCTCATGGCGCCTGCGGCGAGAAAGGTCATCGGCGTGGAGATCGTGGAGGAAGCGGTAGAGGCCGCCCGCAGGAACGCACAGGAGAACGGTCTGGACAACTGCGAGTTCATCGCCGGAGATGTGCTGAAGGTGCTGGACGGCATAGAAGAGAAGCCGGATCTGATCATTCTGGACCCGCCCAGGGATGGGATCCACCCCAAAGCGCTGCCTAAGATCATCGGGTACGGCGTGGAGCGGATCGTGTACATTTCCTGTAAGCCCACCAGCCTGGCAAGGGATCTTGAGGCATTCCTGGAGGGCGGATACCGGGTGGAAAAGGCTGTGGCGGTGGACCAGTTCCCTTGGACGGGGAATATAGAGACTGTTTGCCTCTTGTCTAAACTGGGTGGCGAGTAGCATATTGAGGTGGAACTAAACCTAGATGAGAGGATTTAACGGCGGAGAGTAAGGCCGGCTATGAGGAGATCAAGGCGTATGTGTTGGAAAAGTTTGGGTTGAAGGTCAGCAATCTGTATATTGCGCAGGTTAAAAGAGCAAACGAAAAGCGTTTGCTCTCAAAATGTGGAATCATTGAGATGGAGAATTATAATCCGCCAAAGTCTGAGGATGCAAGAGGTCCGGTGGACCTCTGTTATGCGCCGACCGGAGCGGAAGCGAAGACAGCAAGACAGCCTAAGTGTTCGGAGGAGAAGGAGAGGACGATTAGGGAGGTGTTGAAATATTTTAAGCTGGTATAGCATAAAGGGTTGAGTTCTTTTTGTAAAAAATATGAAAAGAAAACTCCAGATAAGTATGGTTATCTGAAATGTATTGTTTAATAAAAAATGTGAGTAAACAGTTTATTTTTTAGCTATTCAGAAGATTTGTGATATAATATAAAATGACTTATTGTAATGAATTTATTCGGAGGTGCAGAGATGGCAGATGTCGCTAACGATAAATGGATAAACATTGACGAAGCCGTAGGATATCTGGGAGTCAAGTCCGAAACCGTTCGTGATTGGCTTAGAAAGAACAAAGGCATTTGCCTGCAAGATAGGAAAATAGCGAAAATTTAATTGCTCCGAATTAGACGAGTGGGATACAAGTGGAAAAGTGCGATGGAATAAAGGACATAATATTCGCAACAGTGAATAAAACACGAATGGAGATTA
>CANRMK010000107.1 GCA_947631715.1 uncultured Acetatifactor sp. | reverse complement strand
TACTAATCAAAATTTGAAAGTTTACTTTCAAACTTATACCTCATTTCCGCGCTGATCTTTGCGCATAACGAGTTTGTTTCAAGCAGTGCGCGGACACAGATCTCGCGATTGAAAATTTTAATTTTCACACTTATACCCCTTGCGTGCTTCAGCACGCATACCAATCGGAATTTGAAGGTTTACTTTCAAACTTATGCCCCTGTGCGCTCCAGCGCACATCGATCAATAACATGAAAACATGAATAAGCCAAATACCCCGCAGCAAGCTGACGGGGCATCAATCCTGATGCGCAGCAACGCCGCGGGGTACCTGGCCCTTGCGAGAAGAAAACCTGCAGGTATGCACCCGCAGGTTTCGTGGAAGCTGAAAATGGGACTCGAACCCACGACCCCTTCATTACGAGTGAAGTGCTCTACCAACTGAGCTATTTCAGCGTCTTAGTTATGCCAGATGCACAACTAAAAAGTATTATAAATGCTCAAGGGAATTATTTCAACTGTTTTTTTAAAATTGTTTGTACCGGCAGACTTACCTGGCTCCCTTGTCGTAGATCTCCCCCAGGGCTTTCGGCGAACCGTTCTGTTTGGAGAAGAACACCAGAAGCAGAAGTGTCACCACATAGGGCAGGATCATCACAAGATCCTGATAGCTGCTGGGCATCTTTAACACCTGCACCAGCCGGTAGCCGCCGGAGCGGGCGAAGCCGAACAGCAGACATGCCCCAAGGGTAGGCAGGATCCGCCAGTTACCGAAGATCAGCGCCGCAATGGCCAGATATCCGTATCCCACATAGATACTGGAGGAAAAATTGGCGGAGATAGAGTAAGCAAAGCAGATGCCTCCCAGTCCCGAAAGGGCCCCGCAGATCAAAATGGCCGCCAGGCGGATCCGGTTCACCTGACGTCCGGCCGCGTCCACCGCATGGGGATTGTCACCGCAGGCCCTCAGATGCATACCGAAGCGGGTCTTGTACATAACGAACCAGGCCACAAATGCCACCAGCACGATCACGATCTCAAAGGGATACACATTGGTGAACACCGCTCCCAGCACCGGTATCTTTGAGATTCCCGGCACTGTGATCCTGGAGGACACCGTCAGCACGAACTTGTCCGAGGCAGCTCCGAAGATCAGACGGTTCAAAAGCTTTGTCAGGTAGGCAGTCATGGCCATGGCCATAATGTTCACCACCACGCCGCTGATCACCTGATTCGCCCTGAACTTCAGGCACAGGAGCGCATGCAGCAGCGCGAAAACGGCGCCTCCCGCCGCCGCGAACAGCATGGCGATATAAAAGGGCACGGGCGAATTCCCGGGAAAGCCTCCCGCCACAAGCACCGCCGCCAGGGCTCCCGCAAAAGCCCCGAAGCCCTGAAGCCCCTCCACGGCCAGCATGGTGACGCCGGATTTCTCACAGTAGATGCCGCCGATGGCCATGACGAACAGCGGCAATGCAAACGATAAGCCGTCAATAATGATCGTATTCATCTATTTCTCCTCCTTTACCGTCTGCTCTTTGTCCCGCTTTTTTCTCTCCATGCGGTACCTGAAATAGGCGCTGCAGGCGCTGAACAGCAGGATCATGCCGGTGATCACCGAAGCGATCTCCGTGTCCACTCCCGCCGCGGAACGCATATAGGTGGAGCCCTTGCCGATCAGGCTGATGAGCATGGTGGAAAAAATAATGCCGAACGGATTGTTGCTGCCAAGCAGAGATACCGCAATGGCGTCAAATCCCGTGTTCAAAAGCACCTTGGGCTGAATGGAGCCCATATAGCCCAGATAATAGGTCACGCCGGCCAGACCGGCCAGCACCCCGGAAATGGTCATGGACAGCACCATGCACTTTCCCACCCGGATACCGGCGTAACGGGCGGCGCTCCTGGAAAAGCCCACCGCTTTCAGTTCATACCCCAGCTTCGTCCGGTCAAAGAGGATCCACACCAATACCACCGCAAGAAGCGCCGCAAGAATGCCAAGCGGGATATCGATCTTGAGATTTCCCACAGGCGTGTCCATCAGGGTCAGCCTGGATGCCGGGGACACCTCCTTAGACTGCCTGGACACGGGATCCACATAGTAGGTATTGATCATGAAGCTGACCACATACTGAAAAATATAGTTCAGCATAATAGTGGAGACCACTTCATTGATATTGAAACGATATTTTAAAAATCCCACAAGCGCCCCCGCAAGGCCTCCCACCGCCATGCCGATCAAAAGCACAAGGGGCTTTGCAGCCACAGCGTTCAAATGGCTGTAGCCCACAAGCACCGTGGCCGTAAAGCCTGCGGCAAGCATCTGGCCGGAGACGCCGATATTAAAAAGTCCCGCCCGGAGCGCCACGGCCACTGCCAGCGCCGCAAAGATCATGGGGGTAAAGTAATTCACATAGCTCAAGAAATCCGTGAGCATGCTCTTGTAATTGGCGTAGGAAGACTTGGGAGCCAGACCGCTTCCCTGGAGCAGCGCGTAATACGCCTTGAAAGGGTTGCTGCCTGTCACCGCTATGATCACGCCCGCCGCAACAAGGCTGATGAGAATGGCAAGAATGGGAATCTTCACCGCATTCCAGAATCTATGCGCCCGGCCGGCGGATTCCCTTTCCGGTCTGGTCTCCGGCTGATTTCCTTGTTTCCTGTCCGGTTTCATTCTCCGCGCCCTCCTTTCCCGTTTACGGCCTGCTTTTTATTTACGCCCATCATGAACTCGCCCACCTGATTGGCGGTCAGCGTATCCGCCGGGGCGATCTTCTGGATCTCCCCGTTGTAGATCACGGCAATGGTATCGGCACAGTCCATGATCTCGTCAAGCTCCAGGGAAATGAGCAGGATCGCCCTGCCCTTGTCCCGCTCTGCGATCATCTGTCTGTGTATGTTCTCGATGGCGCCGATATCCAGCCCTCTGGTGGGCTGAACGAATATCATGAACGGGGAGGCCAGCTCGATCTCACGGCCCACGATGGCTTTCTGCTGGTTCCCGCCGCTCATGGACCGCACAACGGTGGAACTGCCCTGGCCGCTCCGGATATCATACTTTTCAATGAGACGCCCGCTGTTCTCCTCAAAGGCCCTGCGGTTCAGCATACCCTTTTTACAGAAAGGCTCTTTGAAATAATTCTTCAGAGCCAGATTTTCAGACAGAGTAAAATCCATCACCACCCCATAGTTCTGCCGGTCTTCCGGTATGTAAGAGATTCCTTTTAAAGTCCTCTCTCTGATAGGCATGTCCGTGATATCCTCTCCGTTCAACAAGATCTTCCCGGAGCGCACAGGCATCAGCCCCGCAATGGCGTCCGCGATCTCCACCTGCCCGTTTCCGGCCACCCCGGCGATCGCAAGGATCTCCCCTGCGCGGATCTGAAAGGACACGTCCCTCACCACATGAAAATTCTGCTTATTGTACACATTCAGGCCGGAAACCTCCAGGACCGTATCGCCGAACCCGGCCGGCTTCTTCTCCGTCTCAAAGCTGACCTCCCGGCCCACCATCAGGTTCGCCATGGTCTTTGTGGAGGTGTCCGCCACATTCAGCACATCGATGAGCTTTCCTCTGTTCAGGATCGCACATCTGTCCGCGATCCGCTTGATCTCCTCCAGCTTATGGGTGATCAGGATAATGGTCTTTCCGTTGTCCCTGAGCCCCTTTATGATCTCCAGCAGGAAATCGATCTCCTGGGGCGTCAGCACGGCAGTGGGCTCATCGAAGATCAAGATCTCCGCCTCCCGGTACAGCATCTTCAGGATCTCCACTCTCTGCTGGGTGGAGACGTTGATGTTCTCGATCACATCCGTGGGATTGACCGCCAGCCCGTATTTCTCCGACAGGGCCTGGATCTCGCTGTTGGCTTTTTTCAGATCCACCACAGGGAGAAAGCCCAGCATCTTCTTCACAGGCTCCATGCCCATCACAATGTTTTCCGCTACAGTGTAGTTGGACACCAGTTTAAAATGCTGATGCACCATACCGATATTCAGCCTTGTGGCGTGGTTGGGGGATTCCAGCTTTACCTTTTCCCCGCGGATATAGATCTCTCCTTCATCCGGCTCGTACATGCCGAACAGCATGCTCATCAGCGTAGATTTCCCGGCGCCATTCTCCCCAAGCAGGGCGTAGATCTCTCCTTTTCTGACCTGGATCGTCACATCATCGTTGGCCACAATGCCCGGAAAGCGCTTGGTGATGTGCCTCATTTCCACAATGTATTCTTCCGCCATGTTCCCTCACATTCCGCCGCATAAACGGCTTTTCTTACGTCTCTTCCGCGCACCGCAGGAAACGCTTTCCCCGCATTTGCCGCAGAAATGACCCTGCTGCACAAATCCAGTATAAAAGAAAAGAGGCGCTTTTGCAAGCACCTCTCTGTCTTATCTGCTCTTATCTGCTGACAGGGGCAACAGATTTCTCCAAATGCACCCTGTTCACAGCATCGATCTCCAGCCATCCCGGCCTGGCGGAATCGGACAGATACAGCGTATTCTGAACCAGCGGACTCGCCAGCGTCACCTGGATCATATCATCAAGATCGACGCTTTCATTGATCTTTGGCCCATACACTTCCCGCAGCTGCTCAGGGGTATATTCCTCACCAGCCGGTGCAGAGCTCCAGGCGACACGCTCATTGATCTGATAACCAGACGGCTTCTCTCCCACGCTGTCCGTAATATCTGCAGCCAGCTGCTCAATATCCGCGGCGTCCGCCTGGCCGTATACCCGTACCAGACCGTATCCCTCCTCAAAAACCAGTTCTGCCGTCATCTCACAGCCGTATATCTCAACCGGTCCCTCCAGAGAATAAAAGGTCATTGCCCCGGAGAGATCCGTCTGTGTAAGGCTATACAGCTGCCCTGCATCCTCCGAGCTCATGCCCCATTCCAGGCCCTCGATCTGAGGGCCCCAGGTCTCTGCAGCGCCATCGCCGTTCTTTTCTCCTCCGCAGCCCGCCATACAGACTGCCGTCAGCGCAAGCACAGCTGCCGCCAGAGAACATTTCTTTCTGATCTTCATATTTACACCTCATTTCCGCGCTGATCTTTGCGCATAACGAGTTTGTGTCAAGCAGTGCGCGGACACAAATCTCGCGATTGAAAATTTTAATTTTCAATCTTGTATCCCTCCTCAAAATTATGCCATGTGATTCCTTAAATTCTTACCCATGGAACATATCCTTTCTTCACTGCTCCCATCGTTCAGTTCCCTCGGATCCCAGTGCCTTTTTCCGTGTAATAACAGGCAATGACCGTTTTCTCTGTTCCCAAAAGGCCGCCGCACGATCTGCATATTCGCAGAACCCGCATACAGAAACAGAAAGAATGACAGGCAAAAATACGAACAAGTATCTTGCCCTTGCCTCAAACAGCATTTGATAAAAGAAGACACCCATAAAAGAGACCATAAGGATGCCAAATTTTTCTATTTTTCCCTTTGGGATAAGGCATATTCCCGGTATTCCTAACAGGGCAAAATACCAGACAAGCTGACAGAGAACATCATACCCGCCTGCGTCATTGTCCCAATCGTCTGGGCAGAATATATTTCTCAACGTCCGTGTCACTTTGGTATTGCTTGCCATGTTCTCCGGGTAATCTTCATATTTCCAGCCTTCCTTACTCCAGCCAAAAAGGCCGTCATTGAACGTCATCACCAATTTTCTCAAATAAAAATAAATGCTTCCTGCAAACCCTCTTGCCCTTAATCTTTCTCCGGCGCGCTCCAGCTCTGCCTGATTCCTGTCCTTTTTACTTGTCTGAAATTCACCAAAAATTGCCGCATCCTCAGCGCAATAGCCTCCTGTTGTCTCTTCATTCAACCCCATATAAAAATAATGCTGCCATCCCGCTTCTATCTCCTGATTATAATCCAATCCAATCTCTTGAATGATATTTTCCTGAAATATACTGTTTCCCTTTAACAAAGCCAATACAAGGATCAGTTCTGTCAGGAAAAACATCCACTGCTTTTTAAAATGTCTCAGTAACTCTATAAATTCAACTATCAAAAGCGCCAGTATCAAAATATAGACGTTGGGTTTCACAAATCCTCCCGCCATTCCCACCGCTACAGCCAGAATGAGCCACAGGCACCTGCTCCAAATATGTTCTGCCTGCCTATAACTGATATAAAGGTAGATACAGGCGATCGGAAAGACCAATCCGTATGTATCCGTATAAGGCGCGATCTTCCATGCCGATATCCCGCACAAAAGCAGGAACAAGAAAAACATGGTCATCACAGGCATGAGCGTCTTTGTCAGCTTCTTGACTACAAGACAGCTAAGGAAACCTGTGACAGAGATCAGAACGCAGTTCACCTGTATCCAGATAAAATCATAGGCAAAGGGATAAGCGTAATCCTTTATTTCAGTCGCTTTTCGATATAACCTTCCCAGTATATAGCTTATAGGTATATTATTGTAATACATGGAAAGGTAGTACTCGTAACCTATGCTCTCTCTGTTAGCGATCTTGTAAGCAAGTCCCCGAACGATCATGATATCCCAAGGCAGATAAAAACAAATTTCTTTTGCGATCCACACATTTACAAAATAAAGAGCTGTGAACAAGACGATCAATACAAAGTCCGCAGCCCAGTTAATTTTGCCATCTATCTTCAACCTCCTGCATTTCCGGAACAGCAATATCCAAACAAATAAGCCCACGAGGGCAATCAGGAAGAGCGCCTGGCCGGGCAATCTTGTTGTTATCTTCATAGAATCGTTATAATCCATATGATTTCCAATAACGCCAACACAGAACAGTACCGGCAAAAAAGAGACCAGCATCAAAATCCGCAGCAGTTCATACATTCTGTCCGAAATCTTCATCTCCAACTCTCCAGTCATGCCATATTGCCCATTTCATCTTGCTCTAATTATAATAAATTATGCAGATTAAAGCAACTGATACTCAGTAATTGTTTACTTCATGCGAACTTATCGACAATATCATTGCATCGAATCCGTATTCAGCAATACCGTCTGCGATCAGACCAAGAACACACAAGGTCATCACGCCTCCGGCAATTCCTCCCGATCCCAGCGCTGCCAGCGCTCCTCAAAATTATGCCATGTGATTCCTTAAATTTTTCTCCATGGAACATATCCTTTCTTCACTGCTCCCATCGTTCAGTTCCCTCGGATTCCAGTGCCTTTTTCCGTGTAATAACAGGCAATGACCGTTTTCGCTGTTCCCAAAAGGCCGCCGCACGATCTGCATATTCGCAGAATCCGCATACAGAAACAGAAAGAATGACAGGCAAAAATACGAACAAGTATCTTGCCCTTGCCTCAAACAGCATTTGATAAAAGAAGACACCCATAAAAGAGACCATAAGGATGCCAAATTTTTCTATTTTTCCCTTTGGGATAAGGCATATTCCCGGTATTCCTAACAGGGCAAAATACCAGACAAGCTGACAGAGAACATCATACCCGCCTGCGTCATTGTCCCAATCGTCTGGGCAGAATATATTTCTCAACGTCCGTGTCACTTTGGTATTGCTTGCCATGTTCTCCGGGTAATCTTCATATTTCCAGCCTTCCTTACTCCATCCAAAAAGGCCGTCATTGAACGTCATCACCATTTTTCTCAAATAAAAATAAATGCTTCCTGCAAACCCTCTTGCCCTTAGTCTTTCTCCGGCGCGCTCCAGCTCTGCCTGACACCTGTCCTTTTTACTTGTCTGAAATTCACCAAAAATCGTCGCATCCTCAGCGCAATAAGCTCCTGTTGTCTCTTCATTCAACCCCATGTAAAAATAATGCTGCCATCCCGCTTCTATCTCCTGATTATAATCCAAT
>CANRMK010000106.1 GCA_947631715.1 uncultured Acetatifactor sp. | reverse complement strand
CGGGCATTGATATTTCCGGCCAGTCCGGCCGCCTGTCCGTAACTGTCATAGACCAGGGATTCCACCCCCGTATACTGGTTGGGATAAGGACTTGCGTTCCGGTGAATGGAGACAAAGTAATCCCCTCCCACGGCATTTCCCTCCAGGGCTTTCTGTACCGGTGACTCATATATGTCCTCCGTCCTGGTGTAATATACCTCTACCCCGTTCTCCTCCAGTACGGCCCCCACAGCCAGAGCCAGCGCCAGCACATCGTCCTTTTCCTGTCTCCCCCGATAAACGGCGCCGGGATTATTACCGCCGTGCCCTGCATCGATCACCACCAGTGGCATACTGCTTCCTCCGCAAGGGACTTTTCTGTTAGGATATGCAGACTGAGCCTGTCAGGTTCCATATCAGGTTCTTGGTTCAGGTTCCCAGTTCATGAAATGATTGAATCTATACGATATTTCTGGTAAACAGAAGATCAAAAGAGCGAACTTGGATAATTCCTTACTGGCTGTAAGGGGTATTGACCATAAATATAATGTAATAGGGAGATTAAAGATATTTAAGATAAAAAAGAGAATTTTGGCATACAGAACCGGGAGCGACAGACTGCTGGAGCGCCCGGGCGAAAGCACCCACTGGACGCGGGCGCTTTCGGAACATTTACAGCAGGTGGCGTTCTTTCACCACGACAGCCCGGTAATGCCCACGTTCTTCCGTTTTTATACATCCGTGTCCACCATGGCGCCCTTGATGTCCTCTGCCATAAGCTTCATTTTGTCAAGGATATCCTCGATCTCTTTCTGAACGTCCGTCCTGGTCCGGTCAAGCTCCAGCATTTCCTCCACAGGCGCGTTTTCCGTCAGCTCCTCCAGCTCTTCTGCTTTCTCGTCCTGCTTCTCCCGGAATTCCTCCGCCTCTTCTTTCTTCTCCTGGATCTTTTCCGCCTGCTCTTCCCGCTCTTTCTGCTCTTCCTCCAGATGCTCCCTGGCCTCATCTGCCACCATGCCTATGATCTCCTCGGACGCATCTGCAAGGGCCTGTTCTGCATCGTTCTGAGCCTCTACCATGGGCGCTCTCTTCAGCCGTTCCAGCTTCGTTCCCCGGATCAGCGCGTTCTCCCCCATGGTATCCCGCTCGTTCTTTGAGAGCAGATCGCCCACGGCTTCCCGGCGGTCCTCCAGCTCTTTCTGACGCTGTGCCGTCTCCTCCGCCTCTTTGCTGCTCTCCGGAGTGCCGGCAGCCTTGAAAAGCTCTTTCTGCTGGCGGTCGATCTCCTGCATTTCATCGTTGAGTGCAGCCCTGTCTTCCTTTAGCTGGCGGAGATGTTCCCGGCTTTCGCCCATGCTCCTGTCGATCTTCTTCTCTCCGTCCCATCTGTCCCGGATTATCTTTAACGCCTCTTCCCGGGCCTTTTCCTTTCGCTGCTGGATCCTTTCCTGAAGAGTCCTATTTCCCTGAAAATCTCCGGCGAACACAGTCCTGCGCTCCCCGCTTTCCTTTTCTGTCTCTTCCGCAGCCTTTCCCAGCCTGGAATAATCCGGCGCTGCGCCTGCAAACAATGTGACATTATTTTCCGTTTTCATCCTACGACGCCTCCCGCCTTGTCCCGGCCGCCCCTGGTCCTTTCTCACAATAATCCTCTCCGGATCACAGGCCACCGGAATAAAAATATCCTTTGTCTCCGACACTGTATATATCGTCACGGCAGGGCGCTTACTTTACACGGACACCTCTTTTTATGCGGCCCGCTTCCACCGGCATACTTCCCCAGACATGTTCTTCCGTGCATCTTTCCCTGGCATGTTTTTCCTGTCATGTTTTTCCCGGCATGCCTCCCATGCCACCGCACTTACATCAAAAACGGCGCTCTTTGGGCATTGAGCCTTTCCACCGTCTGATCGTCCCACTGGTCTTCCCTGATTATCCTGCTCTGATCCCCGTATGCGGCCTCCAGATATTCTTTTAATACCTGGATCCTGGTCAAAAGGGACTCAATCTCATCCGGGGCCAGAATGTCCTCCAGGGTATGGCGGATCAGCTCGGACTGCCCCGCCATCTGCTGTATCGTGGTATAGAGCTCCTCGTCCATCACTACCGGCACCTGTCTGGATCCGGTGAGGTTCCCCATGCCCCTTACGACTGTCTGCTTTGCATCCAGGATGCCGAAAGATACGTCATTGTCTATGCCCTGGATACCCGTGATCACGATGGAATCCCCCTCCTCTCTCCAGGTCACGAAGCGGTTCCCCGTGTTCCGGTCCATCTGGCCGCAGACAATATCGAACAGATGAAGCCACATAGCCTGCCGTGCCGCCTGGGGGGAGTACCGGACACTCTTTTTCTTCTCTTTCGCCATGTCTCTAAGATCCGGAAGAGAAATGCCGTCCGCCTGCTTCATCACAATGCCCTCATAGGATTTCCCGTTCTCCTGCATGACCGCCGTAGTGCTCTGGGGAATCACCTTTGTCATATTTGTTCCAAACAGGGCCGCCATCCGGCTGGTCGCCACATTTCTGGTGGAGATCATGGAGCCCAGGCGGATTCCGTACATACTGTAGGTCTGCTCCGGGGCCACATAGCTTCCTCCCTCAACACACAGCTCCTTAAAGATCTCCAGATCCTCCTCATTGGACAAAATATCCGAAAGGGGATTCTCTTTCCCCACCCCCGTTCTTGCAAAGTGCCTGGCCGCCTGCTCCTTAAAAAAACTTGTGGGGGTATCCTCAGTGCCTCCCACCGACGACATCAGGGATTTCACCCCGCGCTCCGCGGCAATCCGCTCATAGGCGAGAAGCCTCTGGACCAGCTCGGACTTTCTGCGCGCTTTCGTGTCCTCCTCGGACAGGTCTTCCCTGATATAACGCTCCCCCAGTTTCTCGGCGGCTGTGAGATGACGCTCGTTTTTCTTAAAGAATTTCTTCTTATGCGTCTTCTCTCCGTCTTTTTTTTGGAACACATGGACCTCGCTCAGGGCGCCCCCTGTCATGCTCCTCTCCCACTTCTCCGTGTCAGAGGCATCGAACACATGCTGACGCGATGCGCCCAGCACATTGGCCCAGGTCCCCCTCTGGCTCTCGTCTGCCACATCCCGCATGCGCCGGGCCAGTCTCTCCGGATCCCCGTTCAGGATTGCCGCCCTTTCTTTCATGGCCATCTGCAGCGTTCCCTCCACCAGCCTTTTACGCGTCCGTCCCGATGGAGTGATAGGCCTTTTGTGAGAACTGATGTATTCCCTGCAGGCGTTCTGCAGCTGGACGAACAGATTCAGGAAATACTCCTTTTGCTCCTGAAGCTGTCCCGCATCTGAGGCAATGGGCGTACTCAGCATTTTCGTGTTGAGGGTCTCCAGGCTGCTCTTGACAGCTTTCATGGACTGGCTGTCTCCATATTGCACCCCAAGAAGCGTAAACTTGCTGTCCTCCATCTGCTGGGCCTGCTGCAGGAAATCCTCCTTGTAGGCAGTGGCATAGGGATTCTCCGGCCCCTGCTCTTCTCCTTTTTTCTTTCGCAGGTTCAGGAAAGTCTCCCCGGGCTTCATCATCATTTCCCTGTTGTCCATGGATTTCACCTCCGCTTTCTATTCCTCGCACCAGATCTCGTCCGCAGAGACCAGGATCTGGAAAGGGAGCTGATATCCCGTGCGGCGCACAGTGTCATAGTTGAACACCAGATAGGGCGCCGTGTTGTAGACCTGGGGCAGGCTGCCCAGGCTCTCCCCATCTAACAGACTCTGAAAATTCTCCGCCGCGAATTTCCCGATGTTCCTGTAATCCAGGAGCGCCACTGCGGCCATTGCACCGTTATGCACGTCCTGGGTGCTGTTGATGGAGTAGGAGGGGATCCCCTTTTCCATGAAAGGCTCCAGCACATACTTGAGATCCGCATCCTCCAGCACGGAGGTGGTGAGGATATATACGTCTATCCCCGCTTCCGCCAGCTCCTCATGGGCCTTCCGCATGTTCTTTACATACAGGGAATATTCCTCCTCCGGGAATTCATCCTCCACAAACCGCTTCTCCACCGTCATGCCGTTCTCCAGGGCAAAGGCGTCCACATTCTCGGCGCCGCTGTAGATATAGGCGTCCTCGTTGTCCGCATAGACGATGCCAAGCTTTTTCGGGGCAAAGATATCGTTCATCACCCCCAGGGACATTCTGTCGCTCCCCACGCTGACCAACGCCCACGCCCTGTCGTCGCCGGAGCTGTCCTGGCTCTCCACTATGCCCGACGCCACCGGGTCGGAAGCCACGAAATTCATATAGGGCAGATCGGTGCTGTCCTTTACCATAAGCCCTCCGCTGGTCCCCATAGACAGGATCAGCTCCGCATGGGACCGCTCAAAAAAGCTGTCCACCGCCTTCGCCGTCCCTGCATCGTCCAGATCGGCGTACTCCGGGTCGGAATAGTCCATATATCCGTCCTTTGCGAACAGGACGGCCGAGCTGTCGTCCTGAGTGCTGCATACCCGATCCCATATCTCCCGGGCGCTGCTCTCCTCCGTAAGGCCCTCCATGTCCACTCCCTCCAGAGCGCCGCTCTGGACAAGCGCATCCGTGATATAGTAGAGCTGATAATCGAACTCATAATATTTTTCCGCCTGGCAGTAGCCCAGGTAAATCTGTCCGTCATCCGCGGGCTCCTCCGCCCTGGCGGGCAGAAAGCTCCCGGAGAGGGCCAGCACAGCCGCTGCCGCCAGAGCCGTCACTTTTCTACTTTTCATTTCCCGCACCTCTTCCCGTCTTGTCAAATGCTGCAAAGAGCACTGCACAGATCACTGTGAACACAGAGACCGCCACCAGGCCGCCTGTCCCTTTCATCATCACAAAGCCGAACACCATAGGCGCAATGCCGCCGATGGCGCTGCTGAAAAATCCCTCGATGCCCAGGGTCTTGCCAAAGCCCAGCCTGCGGCTCAGGGGCAGGCTGTAGAGATAGTCGAACTGCATACTGGGCATGATTCCGTCCGAAATACCGATCAGCAGCACGATCAGGACCGCAAAGGCGATCATGTCCTTCAGGGAGAACAGGATAATAGCGCCCGCCAGTATCATGAGCAGGGCGCTCATGACCTTTGCCGCCATCTTCCCGGAGGGAATCCTCTTGCAGATCGTCGCACCAATGTAGGAAGTGCAGATACCGTAGGCCAGCATCACGTATCCGATCATGTCCGTGGAAAGCCCCTTGCTGTTGGAGTAGACCGGGAAGAAATAGTCCACGAACTCCATGATAAAGAAATAGGGAATGATCATGCACAAGATATAGCGCAGGAAGCCGAAATCAAAGCCCTTGGGCGCATCGGCGGAAATCTCGTCCTCTTCCTCCGTCTTTCCAGAGATATTCTGCCCGTAAATGTAAATGATCCCGAGCACCGCCAGCCCCATGACTGTCATCACCAGATATGCCCCCTGGTAGCCGAACACATTGGCGATCAGGGCGCCGATGGAGGCGGAACAGCTGTATCCCACGATAATGGAGGAATTGGAGCTTGAGGTATAAAGGGACATCTCCTTTTCGCTGGCCGCCGCCACTGCATAGACGTCAAAGGCCGTCTTGGCAAGGCCAAGCCCCACGCCCACGATCATCTGGTCCAAAATAAAGCTCACCGGCTCCCGGGCCAGGGAGGAGAGGAAAGTCCCTACCGCCATTCCCGCGATACCTGCCATGGCCACCGGCTTCCAGCAGAAGCGGGAGATCAGGCTGCCCGACAGATAGGAGGTGATCATGGAGATAAAGATCTGTGCGGAGAGGGGGATACTCATTACCAGCTCATAGGGGATCTCCCAGCCAAACAAGCGTACGGGCCGATAGATCTCCGCCAGCACAATGGCCATGAACGCCACCGACATGTAGCGGAAAGCGGCAAAGAAGAAGCTTAAGCCGCGCACGATTCCCACCGGCTGGACGCTGTGCTCCATATCCCGGGGAAGGATGCCCCTCGCACGCTTCTTTTCCCCCAGCATGACTGCCACCGCAAAGTTCAGGATCTCCACGGCTACCATCACCGAGGTAATGATCGCCACCGCAATATTTAAGAGCAGGCTCCGCATCTTGCCGGACAGATAGCTGTCGGACTGTATGGCCTGCAGATACCAGGCCTCGCCGCTTTCATCCGGCGCAAGCTCCATCACCAGATCCGCGTCCGCTCCAGGTTCTGCGGTCAGGGCCAGGCTCCTGATATGTACATTGTCCTTTAAAAGTCCCTCAAAATATTCATCGATGCCGATGATCTCGTCATAATGGACGCCTGATCCCGTCACTCTCTCAATATCATACTCCACCTTTGCCATAAACGTTTCTGCAGTCTCCTGGGTGATCTCGCTGTAAGCGCCCCGGAATACGGAAAAGGCCGCCGCGCCGAACAGGAGATTGGAAAGGATCACCACCGTCAGCACGATGGGGAGCAGCTTATCCAGGATAACGGAAAATCTGATGCGGAAGAAGATCAGGACGAACAAAAGGATTCCCGCCACAGATGCGTAAAAGGCCGCCAGATAAATGCTCCGCTCCGTGCCCAGGCCGATGCCGGCCATCTCATAGGATACGCCCGCATAGGCCTTTGGCTCCCCGTCCTTGAACACTCCGGCCAGAATGTACTGCCTGCTGCCGTCCTCCCACAGGATATGGGTGCCGCCTCCCTCTGTAAGCTCCACGATCCGGTCTGCCGTATCCTCCGGCTGCTCATTGCCGTACAGGATCTCCCCCTGGGGATCTGCGATGAAATAGCTGTCGATGCCGCAGTACCGCTGCATTTCATCAAAGATATCGTCGATACCGTAATAGTTCTCGATCTGCTTTCCGTACTTTAAAGCGTACTCGATCTTGCTGATGATCGAGGAGAGGATCGTGTAGTTGTTGTCCGCCGTGGTCTCCCGGTAGCTGTTGTTGTAGGACGCCAGATTTAAGAATGCCGTCAGGAACAGGAAGCCGGCAATGACTGCGGATATGATCGCTGCGAAAACGATCTTTTTTCGCAAGCTAAATTCCGTAGCGTTTTCTTGCATTTCCGATCACCTCCCCGATTATCTCCGCATAAGTCATGCCTGCGCTCTTCCCGCAGGTTTCATAGGGTCCGTTCTCCGTAAGGCCGGGGCGGGGATTGATCTCCAGGAAATAAGGGATTCCCTCCTCTGTGATCTTAAAATCACATCTTCCGAAGTCCGCACAGCCCAGATGCCGGTACAAGAGCAGGGACTGGCGGACGATCTCCGTCTTCAGCCCGTATTCCAGCTCCGCCACCTCATCTGTGAGCTCCGTAAAGCATTTGTCCTCCAGAGAGAAAATATCGATATCCGAACCGTCAGCGCGCCTGCACGTACCTATGTTCAGGACATACGCCTCCTCGCCGTTCCCAAGGATCGGCGCATATACCTCTTTCCCCCTGATGTACTCCTCGATGAGCACCGGCTCCCTGTAATTCTCAAAATTAAACACTGCCGCATCCCACAGCTGCTCCATGTCCTCCACCTTGAACACCCCCATGCTGTAGCCCTCCCAAACAGGCTTCACCACTGCAGGGAACTCAAGCTTCATGGCTTTCATGCTGTTTTCCAGATTCTGCAGGATCTCTTCCTTTTTTTCGGCATAGCCGCTGTCATATTCCAGGTAAAGGTCCCTGGGGCATCTGACCCCAAGGGACGATGCGATGATATTGGTGTGGTATTTATTCTGGGAAAGCCCCATGGCGTAAGCATCGCTTCCGATATACCGGATGCGGTTCAGCTCTAAGAGCGCGGGCACAATGGCTTCCCTGTTTCTGGACTTTAACCCCTCGTCGCACACAAGGACATAGTCGCAGTCAAAGGTCCCGTTCTTGATCTGCTCATTTAATTT
>CANRMK010000105.1 GCA_947631715.1 uncultured Acetatifactor sp. | reverse complement strand
ACAGGGGATATGCTGTATCAAAGGGAGATCCCCATCGAGGATACGGACAATTACGAGACGCTGCACGATAAGCTCTCAGAGCTGGGAGGCCAGGCCATTGTGGAGGCCCTGCCGCTTTTGGAACAGGGGAAGCTTGAGCCCAAAAAGCAGCGGGACGAGCTGAGCTGCTATGCGCCCCTGATCCGTAAGAGCATGGGAGAGATCGACTTCTCGGAAGATGCGCGCTCCATCGACAGGAAGATCCGGGGCATGACGCCCTGGCCCAGCGCCTATACCAGCTACCATGGGAAGCAGCTGAAGATCTGGCGGGCGGTCCCCCTGGAAAAGGAGGAGGCTTCCGGAGGCGTCCCGGGAGAGATCCTGGGAACGGATAAGGATTCCGTCACGGTGGCAGCGGGAAAGGGAGCGCTGCGGATCCTGGAGCTTCAACTGGAGGGAAAGAAACGGATGATGGCCCGGGACTTTCTTCTCGGGGTAAAAATGCAGCCCGGTGAGATCCTGGGGCCTGGCGGAAAAGCTGGGGCAGGATCGGAGCGATAAAGCGATAAAATAAAAGAGAGGGAGAGAGGAATATGCCTTATTATTACTATTATTGGGATCCCACTTATTTCCTGGTGCTCATCGGCATGGCGATCTGCCTGGGGGCAAGCGCCCTGGTAAACAGCACTATGCGGCGCTACAGCAGGGTGCGGAACTGCATGGGGCTTACCGGTGGAGAGGCGGCAAGGCGGATCTTGAACAACGAGGGCCTGTACAATGTGCAGGTGGAGTGCTTAAACAGAAGCCAGGGGGACCATTATGACCCCAGGTCCCAGGCAGTGAGGCTCTCTTATGAGAATTATAACGGCGTCTCGGTAACGGCTGTGAGCGTGGCGGCCCATGAGTGCGGACACGCCATTCAGCATGCGAAAGGCTATGCGCCCCTTTCTTTCCGGACGGCGCTGGTGCCGATCGTGAACATCGGCAGCACGCTGGGAATGCCCCTTATCCTTTTGGGCGTACTGCTTAGCTGGAATCAGACGCTGATCCAGATCGGGATCTGGGCTTTTGCGCTGTCTCTGCTGTTCCAAATCGTGACGCTGCCGGTGGAGTTCAACGCTTCCTCCCGGGCGGTGGCAAAGGTGGACCAGTACGGCCTGCTCACGGATCAGGAGAGGACAGGCTGCAGGAAAGTGCTGACAGCGGCGGCGCTGACCTATGTGGCGGCAGCAGCCTCCTCGGCGCTTCAGCTTTTGAGGCTTGTTCTGCTGTTCGGAGGCGGCCGCAGAAGAGACGACTGAGGGGCTTGCCCTGCATTCCGGCAGGGACCGGAGGAAGCTGCAAAAGGCCGCAGAGCGCTCTTTATGGAACGCCCGGGCGGCAGATCGAGGAAACTATGGAGAATATCAGGGAGATCCCACTGGATATCCTGCTTGCGCTGGAGCGGGGGGAAGAATATTCCAGCCGCCTGATTCGGGCGGTCTTAGACAAATATGATTATCTGCAGAACAGGGACAAGGCCTTTATCAAGCGGGTGACGGAGGGGACGCTGGAGAGGCAGCTGGAGCTGGATCATTATCTGAACTGCTATTCCTCCGTGCCTGTGGGGAAGATGAAGCCCCTGATCAGGTGTCTGCTCCGCATGAGCCTGTATCAGCTCCTGTATATGGATACGGTGCCGGACAGCGCCGTCTGCAACGAGGCCTGCAGGCTGGCGGCAAAGCGGGGCTTCGGCGGCCTGAAAGGCTTTGTGAACGGCGTGCTTCGGAAGCTTTCCCGGGAGAAAGAGGCGCTTCCCCTGCCGGACAGGCGGGAGGATCCCCTGGGGTATCTCTCGGTGAAGTATTCCATGCCGGAATGGATCGCAGGGCTCTGGCTGGAGGAATACGGCGCGGAGATCACGGAAACGGTGCTGAGCGGTCTGATGGACATACACCCGGTATCGCTTCGGTTCCACACGGGCTTACAGGGAGACGAGCTGGAGGAGACGCTGGAACGGATCCGAAGCGCCGGCGCACAGCTTCAGGCCAGCGGTTATCTTCCCTATGTGTACACTGTGACATGTGAGGGCGCGCCGGACGGACTGCCGGGCTTTTCTCAGGGGAAATTCACAGTGCAGGACGTGAGCTCTGCCTTGGCGGTGGAGGCCGCGGGGATTCGGCCCGGGGATTTTGTGCTGGACGCCTGTGCAGCGCCGGGGGGAAAGGCCCTGCTGGCGGCGGAGCGGGCCGGGAAAGTGCTGGCCCGGGACGTGTCGTGGGAGAAAGCGGAGCGGATCAGGGAGAGCGCTCTCAGAATGGGAGCCGGCAATGTTCAGGTGCAGGTCCATGACGCAGCGGTGTTCGACGAAAAGCTGGCGGACAGCGCCGATGTGGTATTGTTGGATGTGCCCTGCTCCGGCCTGGGAGTCATCGGAAAGAAGCGGGACATTAAATACAGAGTGACAAAAGAGAGAATGGACAGCCTGGCGCAGCTGCAGAGGGAGATCGTAAGGACCTGCAGCAGATATGTGAGGCCCGGGGGCACTCTGCTCTACAGCACCTGCACGATCCATACGGAAGAAAATGAGGAGATGGTCCGGTACATAAGCAGAGAACTGGGATTTGAGCCGGAGCCGTTAAATGAGGTGCTGCCGAAAGAAATCCTGGAGGCGGGAGAAAGAGTGGAGCGGCTGCGCAGAGAACAGGGAAAGGAGCTGTCTGTGGAGCTGGACCCAGGAGAGAAAAGCGCTTGTCTCCAGATGCTTCCGGGATATATGGAGGGAGACGGGTTCTTTGTGGCCCGGTTCAAAAGGAAAGGATAAGGGCATGCCTGCGGGGCCGTCCAAGGGCAGTCCCGGATCGAAAGAGATATGGAGAGTGTGCAGAAAAAAGACATTAAGTCCATGACGGTTCCGGAGCTGGAGGAGGAATTCTCCGCCATGGGAGAGAAGCCATTCCGGGCAAGGCAGGCATATCAGTGGATGCATCAAAAGCTGGCCCGGGGATTTGCGGAGATGACCGATCTCTCCGCAGCGCTCAGGGAAAAGTGCAGGGAAACTTTCCGGTATACCTGTCTGGAGACGGTGCGCATGCAGGAGTCTGCGGCTGACGGGACCAGGAAGTATCTGTTCCGGCTGGAGGACGGCAGCCTGGTGGAGAGCGTGCTGATGAAGTACCGGCACGGGAACAGCGTCTGTGTGTCCTCCCAGGTAGGCTGCCGGATGGGCTGCCGGTTCTGTGCCTCCACCCTGGACGGACTGGAGCGGAACCTGACGCCCTCCGAGATGCTGGATCAGGTCTATGCCATTCAGAGGGACACCGGGGAGAGAGTGTCCAACGTGGTAATCATGGGAACCGGGGAGCCGCTGGACAATTACGATAATGTAGTCCGGTTCATTCGCATGCTCACAGACGCTAACGGCCTGCACGTCAGCCAGCGGAATGTGACACTGTCCACCTGCGGCCTGGCGCCTCAGATCAGGCAGCTGGCAAAAGAGGAGCTGCAGATCACTCTGGCGCTGTCCCTGCACGCTGCCACGGACGAAAAGCGCCGGGAGCTGATGCCCGTTGCAAAACAGTATTCCGTCCGGGAACTGATGGAGGTATGCGATGAGTACTTCGCTGCCACAGGGCGCAGGATCACATTTGAGTATAGTCTGATAGGAGGCGTCAACGACACGGACCGGGACGCCGCAGAGCTTTCCGCGCTGGCCCGGCCCCTTGGCTGTCATGTGAATCTGATTCCGGTGAATCCCGTCCGGGAGAGAGGTTACGTGCAGTCTGGCGCAGAGCGGGTGAGGGCTTTTCAGGAGAGACTAAAGGAGCGGGGAGTCTCCGCCACTGTCCGGAGGGAGATGGGCCGGGATATCGACGGAGCATGCGGACAGCTGCGCCGGAGAGTGCTGTCGGAGGAGAAGAACGGCAAAGAGACGCCCTGCGGGGACGCCGGCGCCTGTGTGGAGAATGGACGGGTATAGAATCCGCAAAAAGATATATAATGGAAAGAGAAAAGGATACGGTACGAAAAAGGGCAAAGAGATTACACTTGTCCTTTTTTTGCTATTGTGATAAAATGTTGAATGTTAAAGTGGCTCATTGAATCATGTACGCGGAAGCACTCTGCGGAACTTTGGAGGAGACGGGACGTGCTAAAGACGTTTTCGATTACCAATATTGGCAGAAAGAGAAAACTGAATCAGGACTATGTGTATACTTCAGAGCAGCCGGTGGGCAGCCTGCCGAACCTTTTTATTGTGGCGGACGGCATGGGCGGGCATAACGCCGGCGATTATGCGTCCAAGGTCACGGTAGAGACCATTGTGGAAAAAGTGGCTGCATCGTCGGAGACGGAGAGGACCCGGATCCTGGACGAGGCGATACAGGCGGCCAATACGCTGGTCCGCACCAGGGCCGGTGAATCCGCGGAGCTGGAGGGCATGGGCACCACTGTGGTGGCGGCTACCTGCGATGGCAACAGGCTCTGCGTGGCAAATGTAGGCGATAGCAGGCTGTATGTGGTAAACGGCAAGGAGATCCGACAGGTCACCAGGGATCACTCCTGGGTAGAGGAGATGGTACGGCGGGGCGGCCTCGGGAAAGAGGAGGCGCGGAACCACCCTGACAGAAATATCATTACAAGGGCGGTGGGAGCCGATGAGAGCGTCAAGGTGGACTTCTTTTCGGTGATCCTCAAGGAGGGCGATATGATCCTCATGTGCACGGACGGCCTGACCAGCATGCTGGAGGACGAGGAGATCCGTATGATCCTGGACGGCGCACGGGACATTGTGGAGAAAGCGGAGGAGCTGGTAGCGGCCGCAAACGAGCGCGGCGGCCGGGACAATATCAGCGTGATACTGATCGATCCGCTGGACTGACAGGCTGTGGGCGCAGGACTTTGAGCCGTCCAGGCATTAGAATGGAGAGCATATATGATTAAGATCGGAATGATGATAGGCGACCGGTATGAGATCCTGGAAAAGATCGGCACCGGTGGTATGTCGGACGTATATAAGGGAAAAGACCATAAGCTGAACCGCTTTGTGGCCATAAAGGTATTGAAGCAGGAATTCAGTGAGAATGCGAATTTTGTGTCCAAATTCCGCATTGAAGCCCAGGCGGCGGCGGGGCTGATGCATCCTAACATTGTCAATGTGTACGATGTGGGAGAGGAAAACGGCATTTATTATATTGTCATGGAACTGGTGGAGGGGATCACCCTCAAGAAATATATTGAAAAGAAGGCCAGATTGTCCTACAAGGAGGCAGTCAGCATTGCCATCCAGGTCAGCATGGGCATAGAGGCGGCACATAACCATCATATCATACACCGCGACATAAAGCCTCAGAACATCATTATTTCCAAGGACGGAAAGGTCAAGGTGACGGATTTTGGCATCGCCAAGGCGGCCACCAGCAACACCATCACCTCCAACGTGATGGGATCCGTCCACTATACCTCGCCGGAGCAGGCCAGGGGCGGCTACAGTGACGAAAAGAGCGATATCTACTCTCTGGGGATCACCATGTTCGAGATGCTCACGGGACGGGTGCCCTTTAACGGGGAAACTACCGTGGCCATCGCGATCAAGCACATTCAGGAGGAGCTGCCCTCGCCCGCGGAGTTCGTGCCGGAGATTCCGGGAAGCGTGGAAAGCATTGTGCTAAAGTGCTGCCAGAAATCCCCCGACCGGAGATATCAGAATATGCAGGAGCTGATCGCGGACCTGAAGCAGTCTCTCATGAATCCCGACGAGGATTTTGTGGTGCAGAACGATCCCGACATGGACAGCGGCACCCGGATGATCAGCGACAGCGACATGGCCCAGATCAAGCGCAGGGCGGCCTATCAGGAGTACGAGGAGCAGGACAGCATGCGGCTTCTCTCGGACACGGCGGCGCTGTATGAAGAGGACGGCGTGGAGGACGAGGAGGACGATTACGACTACAATCCCAGAATGGAGCGCGTGACCACCCTGCTGGCGGTCTTTGCGGGCATCGTGATCTGCGTGATCGTGATCATATTGGCAGTGCGCGTGTTCGGAAACGGAAGGAACGGGGAGGAAGACAGCTCGGACGGACCTATCGTGAGCGAGGAACAGGAGACGGAAAGCCCTGCGCCGACCTATGTCCCCATGCCGTCCGTGGTGGGGAAGACGGCGGAGGACGCCAGAAATATCCTAAATGAGCTGGGGCTTTCCGTGGAGGTCAACTATGAGGAATCCAGCACGATAGAGATCGGTATCGTCATGAATACCAATGTAGAGGTGGGACAGGACGTTGAGGTAGGCAGCACTGTGACGCTGACTGTCAGCGCAGGCCAGGAGGGCATAGAGGTGGCCAAGGTCACTGGATTAAGCTATGAGGAGGCGGAGCAGACCCTGAAAGAGCAGGGATTTGAAGTGATCCGCATGGAGGGATATTCAGACACGGTGGAGGCCGGGCTGGTGGTATCCCAGACGCCGTCCGCCTTGAGCAAGGTGCCTGCAGGCACAGGAATCACCCTTACCGTCAGCCTGGGCAAAGAGAACGCCAAGGTGGCGGTGCCGAACCTGATGGGCCGGACAGAGATGGACGGGCGGGCCATGCTGGCGGAAGCCGGGCTGGATGTGGGAGACGGCGTGACTTATGAGTTCAACTCCCAGTATCCCGAGGGCCAGATCTTCTACCAGAGCTATTCCAGCGGCAGTATGGTGGATCCCGGGACAAAGATCGATTTCAAGGTCAGCCAGGGGCCTGCGCCCAGGGAAGTGACCTATAAGTGCAATGCCAGCATTACGGCGCCTACGGAGGACGAGACAAAAGAGTACGGCGGGATCTACAGGACGGGAGACAGCGTTGCCGTAAAGATCGTAACGGATGACGGGCAGGTCTTGATGGACACCACATTTAACAGCTTCCCTCAGGCAGTGAATGCGCATGGCCTTAAGTCCTCCGGCGGGACTCTCACACTGACGTTCAAGATCCAGGTGCAGAGCGAAGCCACTGCGGAGCCCGGCGCTGCGTCAGGGTCAGCCGTGACGGAAAAGGAAGTGACCGTTACCAGACGGCTCACCTTTGTGGAGGAATAGTACGGACGAAAGGTATGCAGGGAAAGATCATCAGAGGGATCGGAGGATTCTATTACGTCCATGCTGGCCAGAGGGATCAGGCCAGGATCTATGAATGCAGGGCAAAGGGGATCTTCCGAAAGGACAACAGAAGACCGCTTGTGGGAGACGATGTGGTGATAGACGTGACGGACGACAGCCAGGCCCTGGGCTGCATCAGGGAGCTCCTGCCAAGGCGGAGCGAACTGATCCGCCCGGCGGTGGCGAATGTGGATCAGGCGCTGGTGATCTTCTCCATTGTGAGCCCGAAGCCCAATTTTAATCTGCTGGACAGATTCCTGATCATGATGGCACAGCAGAGGATTCCCTGTATCATATGCTTTAATAAGACGGATATGGACGTGGAGCTCTGGGGGAGAGAATATGAGAAGATCTACAGCGGCTGCGGCTATGAGACGCTGACAGTCAGCGCTAAGGAACAGACGGGGATAGAGCGGCTGAAAGGCTTGCTGGCCGGAAAGACTACCACGGTGGCTGGCCCGAGCGGCGTCGGGAAATCGTCGCTTGTAAACTGTCTTCAGTCCGGGGTCCATATGGAGACGGGCCAGATCAGCGAAAAGATCCAGCGGGGCAGACACACTACGCGGCATACGGAGCTGATCGCCGCGGGGAAGGATACCTATATTCTGGATACGCCGGGGTTCAGCTCCCTGGGGCTGTTCGACCTGGAGAAAGAGCAGCTGGCCGGCTATTATCCGGAGTTTGCAGCGTACGAAAAAGCCTGCCGGTTCGGCGGCTGTTCCCATATTACGGAACCTGTCTGCGGCGTCCGGGAGGCGGTGGAGCGGGGGGACGTCAGCCGGATGCGGTACGATAATTACTGTCAGATGTACGAAGAGCTCAAGACCAGGAAAAA
>CANRMK010000104.1 GCA_947631715.1 uncultured Acetatifactor sp. | reverse complement strand
TAAACGCCCAGGAACAAAAGGCAGATGCAGAGTGGTTTGACTTGTCGGAAGACAACGTAAATGCGGTGCTTTAAAAGGGACAAATGCAGTGCTTTAAAAGGGACATTAGTGCTCTCCACAGGGGGAAAGCATAGCTGTTTTAGCGGCGGCGTACCATCGGCGGCTGGCATCTAATGGTTCTGATTCATCTCCTGAACAAAGGCAGCGTCCTTTGCCGTCATCTCCACCCATGCGGGACGAAATCCGCTTTTGATGGCGTTTCGGACGGATTTGAGATTCGACCATGCGGCGCAGTAAAAGGGAACCTTTCCGAGCTTTAAGATCTCAAGGGCCAAGCGGCTTGTGAGGGCGGAGGCAATGCCCTGTCTACGGTAGGCGGGCAGCACATCTATGCCGATCTGCCACATGGTCTCGCAGTCGGCGGAGCAGGCGGCCAGACCGATCAAGGCCCCGCCGTCATATGCGCCAATACCTAAGACATCCAGTTCTCGGCGTTTTTCACACAAGGCATTGCTCCACTGGGGCACATAAAGCGTCTGAAAGTCTTCCGGGTGCAGCAGCCTGGTTGGGTAAGGGCAGTCCAAGGGCTTCAGCTCCGAAAGGTCCGGCAGGAAATACTCTGCCATAAAGCAGATCCTGAGACCCTCTTTTTGCAGAGCGTCATTTAAGACGTGCAGATTCGGCGTTTCAAAGCAGTGTGCGGCTGAAAAGGCGTTGATATAGTCTGATACAAGGGTATGGTATTTTTGGTTGATGGATGCAACAATGTTATTCCCGTAAGAGATCAGGTTACAGTCCAGGGGAAGCGTCAGGTATTTTCTGGCCAGAGGATTGGCAGCGGACGGGACGATAACATTTTTCTCTTTCAGAAAATCTTCCGCATTGCAGTTTGCGTCTATGGCGGACTGCTGCATGGCGGACTGTAATAGTGCAGTATTTGTAAAATTCATAATACTCCGTTCCAAGCGAATTTATTCGCTTTGTGAATTTATTCACTTTGTGAATTTATTCGCTTTGTGAAGGTATCCACTTTGTGAATTTATTTGCCCTGCGAATGCATCCGCTTTGTGTCTAAAATACTCACACATAAAATAGTGACAATTTGAGTATAAGTCGGCCGAAGCGTATTGTCAATTGATGCAACAGTACAGCCATTCCCTTGCAAGTCACGCCCGGTCTTGCCAATGTTCTCCCGGCAGACACGCTTCCGCTCGGCTCCGCACGTAACGGCACCAAGGCACGAAAGACATGCCTGCTCGAGAGTACCTCGCCAAGTGCCGACGTGCTCCAACGGTCTGCCAGGAGAACACCGACATTACCGGGCTGAATACGACGGAAAGGCTGAACTGTTACCAATTGATTGCAGGTACAGCAGAAAGTACTTGACACACACATTTGGGGGGGTAAAATATTCGTAAGCGGAAAGGAAAATATCCGAAACATGGCAGGCATGCTCCGGCGATACGGAATGCCTGGCAATCGATTGGACTGCTGTGATTGCGCCGATGGCGGATGGGAGGTGGCAGTGTGATAGTATCGATGGGAAATTTCAGAAACGGTCCGCTTTTTTCCATGGGGAATTCCGGAAAGGGTGCATCTTTTTCTTTGCGCAGTACGGCTCTGCCACATAAACAGAAAGAGGTTTTCCCGACTTTTAAGGACAGGGATCTTGTATCTGCAGACGGCATTTTTGCCGGGCAGGGGAACAAGAACATTTCCGGACTGTATAACAGAAAGGGTACGCTGTCAGAGGCGAGGATCGCCAGGCAGCATGCACAGTCCGATGGCAGGACACCTGTGAAGCGGGCATTGGACATGATTGCCCGGCGGGCCTACATGGACTGGGAGGACGGTGCGTTATCACAGAAGGCTGGCCTGGTCTCGCTGCTTTTTCGCAGTCAGGACGCGGAATCTGCGTTCCCGAAGATTGATTTCTCCGAAAAGAAGGAAGAGGAGAAAGATGCGGCTGATGGTTTCTCTGCTGGCAAGGACCGATTCCAGGGAACGAAAATAGAGCCGCCGTCCGAGCAGTGGTCCTTAAAGACCACCGGAGAGGAAGTCGCGGCGCAGATGAAAAAAGGCGCTTTTTTGTATCATGTGGACGGCGGAAACATGTATGTGCAGGGCTATCGGGAAGATGGCAGTCTGGATATGCAGAAGATGTGCAGTCTGGACGATCTGCGTGAAAACCTGACGGAAAATGTCATGGATGTGCTCACGCGGGAGGACGATACAAAGAAAGACGGTGGGAAGCGCTTCCTTCAGAAAGAAAGGTGATGGTAGTATGAGTTATTACGGTACAGGTTTCTATTCGGGTACTTCGGGAAATTCCGGCTGGTATTTGAACTGGGCCGTCATCAGGAGCGGCAGCTACGGCAGGATGGCGAAATCCTATTACAGCGGTCTGTATGGTTCCGACACGGCGGTATCCGAAAGAAGAACGAGTGCGGGTACGGGCAGGGAAGATGTGCTTGATAAGATTCTGCGGGAAAAGAAGTATCCGACGGTTTCCAAGGAAACGCAGGAGGCAAATGCAAGGCTGACATCAGGGATTTCAGGACTGGCAAGTTCCGTTTCGGTCTTGCAGAGTGAAAAAACTTATCAGGACACGAAAGGCAAGACTGATGCGGCGGACAAAGTGGTTTCTGCAGTGAAAGATTATGTTTCCGGATACAACGATGTTGTCCGGGCGGCAAAGGGATCCACGCTGACGAATAAGACCGCGCACGTCGCGGGAATGATGAAAGCCACGAGGGAGAACAAGGATAAGCTGGCGGAGCTCGGCATTACGCTCAACGGGAACGGCACTTTACAGCTGAACGAGGACAAACTGAAAGCGGCAGACATTTCTAAGGTACAGGAGTTGTTTTCCAAGGATAATGTCATGAGCTATGGCTCCACCGTGAAGTCACGCCTCGGCTTTGCGGGCATCTCGTCTGGTACGGCAGCAGGCACGCATAAGGAGAAGCACGAGAGAGACAGGGTGGCGAAGGCAGGCACCAAGAACCTCATGGAGGACATTGAAAAGTTCACGGCCGACGATGCGTTCCTGAAGCCTTACAGCAAGAAGGATGTGAGGAAGGCATTTAGGGAGATTGATATTGCCGATATTTATGCCACGACAAAAAGCTTTGTGAACCACTACAACAGCTTGATCGATGCAGCTAAGGGCAGTGTCAACTCCGGTGTGACCTCGAACCTTGCGGCTCTCATGGAAAAGACGGAGCAGAACAAGGATAGCCTCAAGCAGTTCGGTATCGATGTGGACGAAAACGGCAACATGACGCTGGATGAAGACCGCCTTCGGAAAGGCCAAGCCCATTCCTCGATTTCGATCGAGAGGTTCTTTAAGAATTACGCCTCTTCGATCTCCAAGAATGTGTCACTGATCGACTACTACATGAAGACGCAGGCCGACGCTGCCAGCGGCTATACGGCAACCGGCGCCTACAATGTGCAGGGCAATTTTTTATTTGAAACTGCTGTATAAATTTCACAAGAACCGCAATTACGACCAAACAGAAACACATCATCAAAGCGTATAGAGTAAAATCTATGCGCTTTTGTGTTATAGATATTTACAGCCTGTTCCTTTGAGGGAGGCAGAATGGTAGAAAACGGTTGATATGTGATGTCGGAAATGGTATATTTATAACGTTGCCTGCCTTTCTCCAAAAGATTAGCAACCTTTTCTGATAACACTATATCACATTTTCCACATACATTTGACAAAAATTTTTGTTAGACTGAAATCGCAGAGAGGCGGAAGCTATGTACAGGATCGGGATCTGTGACGATGATAAAATATTGTGCGCCGGACTGGAAGAGACGCTTTGCCGGGTGACGGAGGAGTTGTCCGTGAAAGCGGAGGTGGAGGTATGGTATTCCGGGGAGAGCCTGCTGTCGGATCTTCAAAAGGGCATTTCCCTGGAACTGCTCTTTCTGGATATCGAACTGGCACAGAAGAATGGGGTCGCTGTGGGCCGCTTTATCCGGGATGAAATGGGGGATCTGGAGACGCACATCGTCTATATTTCGGCTCAGGAGAGTTATGCCATGCAGCTGTTCCGCATTCAGCCTCTGGATTTTCTGATCAAGCCCATATCGGAGGACAGACTGAGGGAAGTCCTTTTAAGGAGCCTTAAGCAGAGACAGAACGAAAGCCCCTGTTTTGAGTACCAAAAAGGAGGTTCTGTATTTCGGATCCCTGCAAGGGATATCGTCTGCTTTATGAGCGAGGATAAGAAGATCAGGGCGGTGACCCGGACGGGAGAGGAGGCCTTTTACGGAAAGCTGAAAAAAATCGCGGAGGCGCTTCCACAGGATTTTGTGATGATCCATCAGTCCTATATCATCAATCAGCAATATGTCAGAGAATATGCTTATGATGCCGTGACCATGCTGGACGGGACGGTGCTTCCTATCAGTAAGCCTTACAGGAAGCTCATAAGGAGCAGGATCAGGCAATCTCAGAAGGTGGGGACAAATGTTGTATTATAGTGCGCTGTCTGTCTGGATCGTAAATATGTTAAGAGTCCTGCTGTTAAAAGCGATGATCGAAAGGGTGCTTCCTGTCCGAGAATCTGGCAAGAGAAAACGCCAGGCGGGGATTGCCCTGTATTATCTGCTGACCTTGATCCTGTATGAGGTCTTTGGCAGGAACGCGCTCTATGAAGCAGGCAGTTTCCTTGGGCTGATCCTTTTTTCGCTTCTCTATCCGGGTTCCCTGGGGAAGCGGCTTTGGGCATCGTTCGTGGTATCCTGTATGGATATGGCCTGCGGGCTGGCCGGAGTTCGGGCGCTTGCGCTGGCTGGCGGCGGTATGGCCTTGAGTTCGGTGGCTCTGGCAGTGCAGACCTTTCTGCTCCTGCTCTGTACTGTGGTCATGAGAGTTTGGCCCCAAAGGGAAGGCGGGGAAGAGTCTGAGGAGGAAGACATTGTATTTGAAAAGGGCCGGGCACGTATCCTGATCTTGATCCCCATGGTCAGCGGCGTGGCGCTGTGTGTATTGCAGTGTGGGGACTTCGGGGAGATCGGGTCCCTGATCTTATCCGTTTCCATGCTTTTTCTTGAGCTCTGTGTCTTTTCTCTCTATGAAACTATGGCGGCAGATGCTAAGAAGATCCGGGAAAAGGAGATCTACAGGCAGCAGACCTATGCTTATCAGAACCAGCTGGACGTCATCATGGAGTCCCAGAACCGTATCCGGGCCCTGAGACATGACAGTAAGAATCATATCCTGGCGCTTAAGGCGCTGCTTCAGAAAAAGGACTGGGAGGAGGCGGACAGGTATCTGGACGCCATGCAGGATTTTATGGGAAATCCGAAGGAGTATGCCTCCACCGGCAACGAAGCGGTGGACAGTCTGCTGAACTATAAGCTGCAAAAGGCCGGAAGCCTCTTGCATAAGGTGGAAGTAAACATTGCGATCCCTGAGAAGCTGATCCTGCAGTCCTTCGATCTGAATGTTGTGCTGGGCAATCTGCTGGACAATGCCATAGAGGCGGCGGGCAGGACCCGGGAGAAAGAGCTGAGGCTGACCATGAAGCTTGAGAAAGGCGTTCTGTTCCTCGACCTCCGCAACAGCTGCCAGGGCATTGCCGACGGCAGGGTACAGCACCTTGAGACCACAAAGAAAGACAGGGCGGAGCATGGGATGGGATTAGGCAATGTACGCCGGATCGTGGAAAAGCATCACGGCGATATGGAACTGCGGAGTGAAAACGGATATCTGGAAACGGATATTATGATGTACATAAAAGAGATGTGATCCGACAGTTCAGCCAGGGAGCGCCGATCCATGAGCAAGAACAGGCGCGAAACGCCAAAGAGCGCGCCTGTTCATGTACCAAAGCAGGCATCAGTATGATAAGAACGGTCAATTTCGCCAAAAATATAGTCTATTTTCGTCATTTTCTCAAAAACAGTCTGTCACTGTGCTATTATTTTCCCATGTAAATCATTTGATTTTTACTTTGCGGCAGTTTTGTGCCACAGAACTTACGCCGAAACAGGCTGCTGAATGTCGCAGTATGCAATCTCTATCGGCCAGAGTACACAGACGTGAAATTGCGCAAAAAAGAGAAGAAAGAGGGAAAGACAAAGAGGAGACTTAAAAGAACAGTAAGGAAATTTAAAAAGACACAGAAAAGACTTGGAAGAACAAAGAGAAGATTTAGGGCGGGCAGAAAGCGAGGAGACACTTTATGAGAAAAAAGAGATATTTGGAAACATTGGCGGTCCTATTATGCACGGCGTCCCTTTCCGGCTGTCAGAAAGCGCCGGCAGCCGCAGCGGATTCAGATATTCCCCACGCCGGGACGGCCATGGAGCAGCAGACGTCGGATGGGTCGGGGGAGCAGCCTTTGGGAGAGCAGCAGTCTTTGGAGGAGCAGCCGGGGGGATATTTTCTGGAAAAGACTCTGGGCACTGGGGGAAGCAAAATGACGATCCGGGCGCAGATCCCCGCCGTCCCGGAGCATGTCTATCAGATGACCCTGCTGCCGGACGATACGCTGGGAAAGGAGGCGCTGCTTGCCCTGCTGGAGACGGGGGAAGACGCGGCGGTGGATTCCTCTCAGGAATTGCTGGAAGAGATCGCGCAGTCCGATTATGACAATACCCACGGTCCGGAGGGAGAGTACTGTTACTATTCCCGGTTCTCGGATCGAACGGCGCTTCAGTTTTCCGCCGGGCAGAGGGAGGCTTCCCTTGAAGGACACACCTCGGTGGGTTATAAGGATTCGGCCCTGTGGGAACGCAGGATCGGCATGGCCGTCTATGAAGACGAACTGATACCGCCGTCGCAGACGGATACGGAGGGAGAGTTTCCGTTAAGTGAGGCGGAGCGGATCCTGTTGGACAAGCTGGAACCTCTTGGAATCAAAGAAGTGTCCTTTTGGCAGATCCGCTATTGCAAAGGGGACGGAGACAGCTATTATGAACTTTCCTTTGCCCCGGTCCAGGAAGGAGTTTCCATGATAAAGGAAACGGTGGGAAATACGCTGGGAGAAATCTATCCCATAGGCTGGGCCTGCGTTACGCCGGACGGCGTATCGGAATTGAATCTCAGTAACTTTTGTGCCAGGATTGGGAAAAAGGAGCCTGTGACAGTTCTTCCCTTTGAAAAGATCGAGCAGTGTCTTGAACAATATCTGGACAACGGTTTGATCATGACAGATGAAAGGATGGTCTTTGACCATGTGGAACTGGAGTATTATCCGCTGCCCAATACGCAGGTGCAGGGTGAGATGGAATACCGGGAGCAGCTGGAGCTTGTTCCGATATGGCATATTTACATCACGCTGGAGGATTATGTGGAGAAGTATGCGGGCCTGGAAGAAATATCTCCGGGGGCGGTTGATAATATCTGCATCAACGGAGTCACGGGCGAAGTGGAGAGGGCGAAATAAAGAATATGAGCTGGAAATTTTTAGGACAGGATATAAGGAGAAGCATCTTGAACCCGGGATTCGCGGCGGGAATCTGCGGGCTGGGGGCGCTGCTTGCCTGGAATTTCTTTCGGGAATCCGTGGGCGCGGGGAGCTTTTATTACGCGGTGGTCAACATCATGGCGGCGTCCGGCTTTCCTGTTTTCGCGCCGGTATTCCCGGTGCTGGGGTATGCATCCCGGTTCTGCCAGGAATATGAGAGCGGTTATTACAGATGGATCTTAAGCAGGATGAACGCCAGGGAATATGCGGTGACGCGGATCGTCAGCGTGGCCCTGTCCGGGGGCCTGATCGTGGGGATTCCCATGCTTCTGATCTGTCTCGCCAGCCTGGGAACGGGGCTGCCGGAGGTCACCGATACCACATATACCAGAGTGGATATGAATGTGACGCTCATGCAGGTTGCACAGACTTACGGGCCGGGTATGGTGGTGGCCGCCAAGGCAGTGCTGGGATTTCTCTTCGGCGCGGCCTGGGCGCTGGTGGGGCTTTCCTTTGCTGTGTGGATGCCGAACCGGTATGTGGCGCTGATCGCCCCCTT
>CANRMK010000103.1 GCA_947631715.1 uncultured Acetatifactor sp. | reverse complement strand
TGGTTGTCCAGACTGCGCACTCTGCGAAAGTGCAGCGGATAATTCCGCGGGGTCACTGTCACGGACTCGTTGTAGGAAATTTCAAGATCCAGATTCCTCCCAAAATAATGATCTTTTGCTGCGTATGCCACTGCTGTGCACATTAATGTTCCCTCCTTCATATATGATGATTCGTATCATGATCAGATTTTCAGTCCCAAAAACCGGACTCATACCAGAACATAAGATTCCGATTCCGTTCACCCTCTTCTTCTGTCCGCATCTGCCGTTTTCTGTTCCGCTTCCTCTATGCTTTTGTAGCCGTACATCCGCACATTGTTCTCCATGATATCCATGGCAGGATTTTTCCCGGCTTTCGCATAGCCCACAATATATCTGCCGTACAGTTCCAGCATCTTGTCAGAGTATGTCCCCAGTTCTCCCCTCAGATACGTCTCATAGGAAGTGTTGAATGGATTGTCCTCATAGGTGTGGATGCTTCGGGCATTGTCCGCCAGAGCGGGATACTGCTTTGCGAACTCCTCCATCCATCCCACCTGCATACCGCAGATCTGCTCGATAATGGACTTCTTTTCCTCTGTCAGCTCCGGAAAATGCTTTTTCAGCTCCTCATACTTTTCCGGCGCAGTGCTCTCCATCATCCTGCCGTATTTTTCCTCGATCAGGTTGTGTCCCAGGTGATACTCCCTGTAAAAGTCAAAGAGATACTGCGTCAGCATGGTGCGGTCCCAGGTCAGATACTGGCTCTTGCGCATAACGGAGAATGTGAGCCAGTCATTCTGACAGTCGGCCCTGCCTCCCTCATTCTGCACTTTGTCAAAGGCCTCGAACTCCAGCCTTGCGATATCTTCCGCCAGCTCCTGGTCACTTTTGCCTGTCAGAGAAGCCTTGTAGACCAATTCCTGCGTGTGGTGGTCCAGATAAGGGTCGATGTCGCTGATAATGTCCAGCCCATACATTTCCATGGCAAGATGGGCGCCCAGCCGCTCGATCGCTTCTTTTGCACCGAAGTCTCCTGTCCTGCTTGCATCTTTGCCATCCGTCCGCCCTGCAGGGCCGCTGTTATCCCTCTGTCCCGAAGCGCCCTCCAGCGCATCCGCTGCCGCCTCCAGCAATGCGGCCGTCTCCTTTCCCTCCGGCGATTCCGCCAGGCTCTTCAACAGCCATTTGTCATGAGGCGGATATTTTTTCTCAATGTAATGCTGGAGCTTCATAGCCGCCTTTAACCCATCCCAGGCCAGCATCCGGGCAGTCAACGTCTCCCCTCTCTGAAGCATTCTGGGATAATTATACTGTGCTCCCTGTGAGAACGCTGCCGCGCTTTCCGCCAGCTTTAACCGGAGGATCTCCTCCGGATATCCCGCCGCAAGCTTTCCCCGCAGACTGCTGAATATTCCCAGATCGTCCCGGAATACACAGCCATTCACGGCCTCCGCCAGATTATGATCCTGCACCTGTCTCCAGTCGATCTTTTCATAACAGTCCGTTCCCAGCAGGCTCCTGTAAAAATCGGAAATGCGCATAGCCCCCCGTCTGCTCTTGCTGTTCAGGTCGGGAGCTCTGTGAAATCCCTCAAACTCTGCGGGCAATTGGCTGTAAGCCTCCTGCAGCTTTTCTCCGATTTTGTCATAGTCCTGGTCCGTCAGCCACATGCAGAAGCCCGGCCCCCAGTCATGGTCCCTGGAAATCTCATCGTCAAACCCGAAGCAGTCCGATCCTTTTCCCACCAGCCCTACGGCGATCCGGGATTCATAGTCCGGAAACTTTTCAGCAATCATGGTCTTTCCATACTTTTCATAATAGGCCCTGCAGATTGAGAGTCCTCCGCCCTGTTTTTCCTGCTTTCCGGTTCCTTTTACAGGTTCGTCTCCCGCAGTGTCCTCTTTCGCCCCCTCGGCCAGCAGTCCCTCCTGGCACGCCGCCACATATTCCTGCAGCCTGTGATACGCCTCGTTCCTGCCCACGCCCCGCTCAACGATTTCCATGGCCTGGCCGTAAAACTCCAAGGCCGCAGTATACTCTTTCCGCTGCAGATGGTACAGGCCCAAAGTGGCCAGGGCCGCCGCATAATGGCTGTCCACCGCCCCGATCTGGCGAAAGATCTCCACTGCCTTTAGAGCGTACCGATGAAATTCCTCCCGCTCTCCCAGTTGTGCGCAGGTAGCCGCCAGGTTTGCACAGGTCACAGCCACCTCGTACACCGCGTTGTTCTTCCGGGCGATTTCCAGTGCCTTTTCCTGGCATTCCTTTGCCTTTGGATACTCTCCCAGCTCCTGGTAGAGGAGGCTCATGTTATTCTGCAGGCTGGCAATATACATATTGTCCGACGAAAAAAGCTCGTCGTAGAGCCTCTGTACCTCAAGATAATATTCCAGCGACTCTTTCAGTCTTCCGCCTGCGCGGTAGACTGTCGCCACATTCAGAAGCGTGGTCGCATAGGGGACCGTCCCCTTTAGCCCCATGCGCTCGGCCAGAGCGATAGCCTGTTCTGCAATGCGGAAAGAAGTCTCTTTCTGACTTGTCTCCCGATAATAGCCCAGAAGTTCGTTTAAAAGCTGCAGCAGGCTGTTGTCGTCCTTTTCCTCCACTGCCCGGGCGGCGCTTTCCAGCATCAGCTTTTCCGCCTCCTGCCCCTTGTTCTCCTCAAAGAGCGCATCCACCTGTTTTAAGATTTTCTGAATGTCCATCTTCACCCGTCCTATCCAAAGCTTCTTTCCTTTAAATCATGGCCTCCGCAGCCGATCTGCCACCTGTCTCCTGCATTTTCCTGCCGCGCTCGGCTGCTTTCAGTCCTGAATAAGGTCATTATACAACATTTTTTTATCGTTTACTATCCTGTTTATTCGTTCGGTGTTAATTTGTTGTAATTTGTTGTAACAGTTCAGCCTCCACCGTCGTATTCAGCCCGGTAATGTCGATGTTCTCCCGGCAGACCGTTGGAGCACGTCGGCATTTGGCGAGGTACTTTCGAGCAGGCACGTCTTTTGTGCCTTGGACCGTTACGTGCAGAGCCGAGCGGAAGCGCGTCTGCCGGGAGAACATCGGCAGTACCGGGCGTGACTTGCAAGGGAATGGCTGAACTGTTACAATTCGTTCGATGTTGATTCATTCGATGTGGATTCGTTCGGAATGGAGATTCGCAACGAAGAATACAGAATGTCTCTGAAAGTTAAGATCAGGGGCAGCATGACAGATTTTAATGTCGGTGATAAAGTTGCAGTCTATTATGGCAGCATTGCAGAAAATTATCCAATGCAGATAAATACAGTCTTTCTATTAGCTCTCCAGCACCCGGACACTCTCCCCCGGGATCAGCTGGAACGGCACGATCTCATGTACGGCCCGCGTTCCCTCCATCTGGCTGAGCAAAATATCTACTCCTCGCCGGGACAGCTGATCGGCGTCCTGACGGATTGTGGCCAGCCTGGGAACACAGTAGGCGGCCAGCTTAATGCCATCATATCCGATCAGTGAAATATCCTCCGGAACACGAAGTCCCCGATCGTGAATGGCCCGCAGCGCGCCGATCGCCATAATATCAGACATGGCCAGGATCGCGCTTACCTCCGGCCATCGATCTAAAAGCGCAGTCGCAGCCTCATAACCGCCCTTCATGGAATAGCGGGAAACGACGGTCTGCCGCTCCGCGTCAAAGGGAAGACCGCGCTGGAGAAAAGCTCTCTGACAGCCGAGCAGACGCATCTGGCTCATATTGCAGCCCATCTCCGGGGCAATCACACAACTGTCACCCCCGATAATGCCAATCCGGCGGTGCCCCGCGTCCAGAAGATAGCCCATTGCCTGAGCCGCCCCCTCCTGGTCATCCGTGGATACACTGGACAGATTGGGAAATCCCAGAGAATCCGCACGGGTCGTCACCAGCACACAGGGACAGCTCACATCTCCAAACCGCCGGATAAAATTCTCCCGATTGCCCCCCAGGAACAGAATTCCCAGGGGCTTTTGATCCCGGCAGACCTGGACTGCCAGTTCCACCTCATCCCCGTGTTCATCTACGTAATATATGGAGACAGTTCGCCCGGCAGCCTTAATATGGCTTTGCATTTTTTCCAAAATTCCGGCAAACAGCAGGTTCCCGTCACCCTTGATAATAATGCTGTAACCGCTGCTGACATGCTGCTTCAAGCTCCGGGCATGGTTGTTGGGCTTAAAGCCCAGCTCCTCCACCACCGCCAAAATATGGGCGCGTGTCTTTTCATTGACATCCGGATGACCATTCAGAACCCTTGATACCGTACCTACCGCATAGCCGGAACGCTCTGCCACATCCTTAATGGTCATCGACCGCACCTCCACTTTCTTTCATTTCAGGCAAGCTGCCCGTCTGTTCATCCTGCTTATTTCAGGCAGGCAATTCATTCTGTTATTATCCCACATCATGCGTTGTCTGCCTGAATATCATATCATAAGCGTTACAGATTTTCAATCTTTTTAGCCCTTTACCGCGCCGGCTGCCACTCCTTTTATAATATATTTCTGACAGAAAATATACACAATAATGATGGGAATAATGCTCAGCATAATTACCGCCATGGTAGCGCCCAGATCCACGGAACCATAGCTGCCCTTCAAATACTGCACCAGAATCGGGATCGTCATATATTTGGTGCGGTCCAGCACCAGATAGGGAAGCAGATAGTCATTCCACACCCACATGGTCTCCAGGATTCCAACGGAAATCAGCGTAGGCGTGAGCATCGGCAGCACCACCATAAAAAAGGTCTTTATGGGACCGCAGCCGTCAATAGCAGTCGCCTCTTCGATTTCCAGCGGAAGCCCCTTGATAAATCCCACGAACATAAAAATGGCCATGCCCGCTCCGAAGCCCAGATATACGATCGGAATGCCGAATGGCGTATTTAAGGGAAGCGGATGAATCCCGCCGATGGTAAGACCGGAACCGATGGCATCGGCCGTAAAGGTCAGCGTAAACATCACCATCTGGAAAGGCACGATCATGGAAAACAGGCACAGGTAATAAAATATCTTGGAAAAACGGGAATTGACCCTTGCAATATACCAGGCGGTCATGGATGTGAACAGCAGGATCAGAGCTACAGATACCACCGTAATGAACAGGCTGTATCCAAACGCCTTTACGAACGGATAATTGCCAAAGGTCAGACCCTTGATATAGTTTTCCAGACGGGTAAAGGTTTCCGCATTCGGCAGGGCGAACGCATTTGTGTTAATAGATGCGTTGGTCTTAAAGGAATTGATCGCCACCTCTACAATAGGCATGATCCAGACCAGGCATAACAGGGCAAAAAGGAGGGTAAGCACCTTGCTCAGTGTACTGTACTGCTTTTTCTTCATTACTGCTGCACCTCCTTACTGCGGGTAAACCACTGCTGCGCAATCGCAAGCACAGCCACCAGAAGAAAGAATATGACTGCCTTGGCCTGCGCCACACCGTGATAGTTCTTGCTGATGTTGTAAGTAGAATAAATATTCAGAGCCAGCAGCTCTGTCATATTGACCTTTGCTCCCGACATGATCACAGAGGGCGCTCCGCCGGTAAGGGCCAGGTTCTGGTCGAACAGCTTGAACGAATTGGTCAGGGTCAGGAACGTGCAGATAGTAATAGATGACATCACATTGGGGACGATCACCCTGGTCAAAGTCTGCCATCCGCTTGCGCCGTCGATCTTGGCCGCCTCGATCATATCCTCGGAAATGGACTGAATGCCCGCGATATATATGATCATCATATATCCGATCTGCTGCCAGGCCACCAGGATCACCAATCCCCAAAAGCCGTAGGTAGCGTTTGCGGTCAGGTAAGTACCATATCTTTTCAGGATCGCATCGAAAATCATGGACCAGATATAACCAAGCACCACGCCGCCAATCAGGTTCGGCATGAAAAATACAGTGCGGAACAGATTTGCTCCGTGCATCTTCTGCGTCAAAGCATAGGCAATGGCAAATGCGCAGACATTGATCAGCACGATCGATATTATCGCAAAACCCGCCGTGTTCCAGAATGCATGAATAAAGCTGGCATCCTGGAAAGTCTTTATATAATTTTCCAGTGCCACCCACTCAGCATCCCTGGGCGTGTTGAAATTGCAGAAAGACAGATAAATTCCCTGAATAAAGGGCCAGACGAACCCGATGATAAAGCACAGAAACGTCGGCAGGATGAACAGCGGGAAACACCGCTGAATGGGGCGCCGGACCAATATGCTGTTCATGGATGTCCCATCACTTACTTTTTTCTTCTTTTTCAATGTGATCTCCCTCACTTTTCAAACAGCCTTATGATAAAGGGGGTGCCGTTTCAGAGCGGCACTCCCTTTATTTTTAACTCCATGTTCTACAGTCAGCCTGCAGCATTACCCGTTCACAGTGTTCCATTCAATGGTCCAGCCATCCACGAACGCGGAAACCACATCATTCCACTTGTCATCTGTCGGATCGGCAGAATAAGCAGTCAGAGCGGTAACGACCGTTGCGCGCCAGCTGTCCACATTCGGTGTATCATTAAACGCCCAGAACATAGTATAGTTGCCTGCGGACGCATATTCTGCAGCATCAACGCCAAACACGTTCTCAGAGGGCTTCGCATTCTTGAAAGGAATTCCACTGAACTGCTCGGACAGCATGGTCGTTCCCTCCTCAGATGTCACGACCCAATACAGGAAATCCAGGGAAGCCTGAATGTTTTCCTCTGAAGCCTTCGCATTGACAGCCCAGCAGTTCTCTGTACCTGAGTTCAATCCTGCCTTTTCCTCACCTGCCACACCGCTGTAGATAGGAATCATAGCCAGATCGTCCGGGCTCATGCCGAACTTCTCCGCGGAGGTCAGATTTGCGAACTCCCAGTCGCCGTTCTGATAGAACACAGCCTTGCCCTCGCCAAACTCGGCCTCAGACTCGTCACCCGTGCTGGAGGAAAGGCTGGTAGCTGCAGTTGCAGTATCCGTGATATACAGATCCCAGACATTCCGGAAATTATCCAGATAATCGGATGTAATCTCAGACGGCATTTCTCCAACGTTAATGCCCTTGTCCTTATACTGATAATACAGAGGTACATTTGCCAGGTGGCCGGAGAAGCGCCAGCTGGAGGAACCGTCAAGGCCCGGAGCAGAGAAAGCGTCAAATCCCAGCTCGCCTGCGCGTGCATGAATATCGTCCGCTACAGCCTTCAGGGAATCAAAATCCTTGATTTCACCCAGATTATGGCCAGCCTGCTCAAGCAGCTTCGTATTTACAATAATTCCGAAAGACTCATAGCAGTAACCCAAAGCCTTGGGAGCGCCGGACTCATCATACAACACATAATCATCATTTACCCGCTCATTGAACACAGCCGTATCCGTCAGGTCCAGGGCGTAATCTGCCCAGTCCTTCATGCCGGCCGCATTGCCGATATTGAAAATGGTGGGCGGTGCGCTCTTGCCCATCTCAGCGGTCAGCGTATCGGAATAAGTACCGGAGGCTGCCGTAACAACCTGCACATTTACGCCTGTCTGCTCCGTATAAGCGGCCGCCAGCTCCTGCCAGGCGGCATCCGCCTCAGGCTTAAAGTTCAAATAATAGACCGATCCTCCTGACGAGGTCGCACCCGCTGACGCTTCACTGGATGCCCCCCCGGCTTCTGACGTCTGCGATTCCGTTGAACCGCCAGAGCCGCCAGAGCCGCCGCAGCCCGCCAACAGAGAACCCGTCAGCAGACCAGTGAGTAAAACTGCTAAAACTCTCTTTTTCATTTTTATCCTCCTATCCATCCTAAAAGGGTTGAAGTTGGAAACGTTTCCAACTGTTACAAGCTCATTTTATCCTAAAATTTGTTTTATGACAAGATATTTTTCGCCCAATTATCTAAATTTAGCGTTTTATACAATTTTTACAGGCTGAATTTGTGAAATATATCGTTTATTTTTCCCTTTTTTATCTCATATTTTATAATGCTATGTACTGGAAACGATACCAGATGCACTATTCCCCCTAAAGGTTCAGATCACGCCGGATCGAGACAGTCGATCCAGAA
>CANRMK010000102.1 GCA_947631715.1 uncultured Acetatifactor sp. | reverse complement strand
TGCTGACGGCCCTGTGCTTTTTCTCCGCCATGCTGATCACAAACGACGTGGCGCTGATCACATTTGTGCCGTTTGCCATAATGGTACTCTCCGCAGCCCGGAAAGAAAATCTACTGATCCCGGTCATCGTCCTGCAGACCATTGCCGCCAATCTCGGCAGTATGATGACCCCTGTGGGAAACCCTCAGAATCTGTATCTGTATTCCTTTTACTCTATCCCCATCGGCACGTTTCTGCTGGATATGCTGCCCCTGACACTACTGGCGCTGTTCCTGCTGGCCGCGGCCGTATGCCTGCTGCCGTCCGGGAGGATATCCGGCGTTCCGGCCGAGGATACAAAGCTTCCCGCACGCGGGAAGCTGATCTGCTACACTCTTCTGTTTTTGACGGCGCTCGCATGTGTAGCCCGGCTGATCCCCTGGCCGGTAATGCTGGCCGTCATAGCCGCTGCCGTACTGGTCGTGGACAGGAAGCTGTTTTTGTCAGTAGATTACTTTCTTCTCCTGACCTTTTTGTGCTTCTTCCTGTTCATAGGAAATATGGAGCGTATTCCGGCCGTTTCGGATCTGCTGCGCTCTCTATTAAAAGGCAGGGAGCTTCTGGGAAGCATTCTGATGAGCCAGTGCATCAGCAATGTCCCTGCAGCCATTCTGCTCTCCGGCTTTACAGACAATGCAAAAGCCCTTTTGTACGGCGTAAATACAGGCGGACTGGGCACGCTGATCGCCTCTCTCGCCAGTGTGATCTCCTTCCGCCTCTACAGCGGCAGCAAGAATTCCTCCGCCGGCAGGTATATCAGATCCTTTACCCTGTACAACCTGGTCTTCCTGGCCATCATGGGAGCCGCCGCTGCTCTTCTTTTAAAGCTTTCCTAAAATAACGCCCCGCCGGAGGCTTTTTCCCTAAAGCTTCTTCAGGTAATGCCCGGATACTGTGACGCCCTCATTGAGCACAATGAAAGCATCGGGATCGTGCTTGTAGATGATGGACCTCAGACGGTGCACCTCGTATTTCGACAGCATGATATACAGAACATGGGACCTTTCATAAGTATATGCACCCAGAGCGGACCATTTCGTAATGCCCCTTCCCAGCTCCTCAAAGACTTCCTTCTCCAGGGCAGTGGTATCCGCCTTTGTGATAATGGTGACCTCTACGTTGATATTCTGGGTGTGCACTCTGTCCATGGCGATAGAGTACACAGCGGAATAAATAATACAGTACACCACTACCTCAATATTGAACAGGAACAGGCACACGGCATACAGTACCAGGTTTACCAGCAGATTTACCTTTCCCACGCTGAAGTCCTGTCTCCACTTGGCAAGGAGCATGCCCACCACGTCCATTCCTCCGCCGGAGGCTCCCATGCGCAGCATGATCCCGGTACCGGCCCCTGCGATAATCCCGCCCACCACACAGGCGGCCATATTGTCGTTTACAATGGTCACTGTCGGGATCAGGGACAGAAATACAGTAATTGCCGTGACGGTGATCAGCGTCTTTGTAAAGAATCTGTATCCCATTTTCCGGAAAGCCACGATAAAGATAGGGATATTGATAGCATAGTAGATCACACCGGCAATGTCAAAGGTTTCAAAGTGCAGATGGAAAAACTGCGCCAGGACTGTACGGATCACCTGGCAGATACCCATGACGCCGCCCGAATACAGGCCTGCGGGCACTACGAACAGATTGATGCCTGCCGCGTACAGAAAGGCGCCCGCAACGCTGCCCAGTGTTCTTTTCCCCTCATATCTCATAATTTCCCCGTTCATTTATGCCAGCACCTGATCTAACTTTTTCCTGAAATCGGCTTCAGACGAAGCGCCAAGCCATTTTTCGGCCACCTTGCCGTCCCGGAACACAAAGAACGCCGGAATATTGGATACCCGGTACTGCTGCGCGATCTGCATGTTCTCATCCACGTTCAGCTTTCCCACCTTGATCTTTCCCTCATATTCCTCCGCTATCTTTTCTACCACCGGTCCCATCATCTTACAGGGGCCGCACCAGTCGGCATAAAAATCCACCAGCACCGGCTGTCCGGCCTCAAGCACCTCTGTCTCAAAATTCTCCACCGTAAATTTGTATTCCATAAATCCCGCCTTTCTGCGCCTGCAAGGCGCCTTTTTTAATTTCCGCCCGGCTTATGGCTTCCGCCCTGCCGGGAAATGATATATTTACAGATAGGATTCCCAAGAGCCGAAAATTTTTCCTCGTATTCGGTCATGACATTTCCCCGCATCAGCTCCCGGTCTCCGTGCAGATCGTAAGTGATAACGTCTGCTCTCCACCCCGCCGGCTCCAGCTCCGCCACCGCAAAGTCGAACAGATCCCGGTTGTCCGTCTTAAATTCCAGCTTTCCGCCCTTTTTCAGGATCACATCATAGCGCGCCAGATACTCTCTGGAGGGCAGCCGGCGCTTTGCATGCCTGTCCTTGGGCCAGGGATCCGAAAAATTTAAGTAGATCCGATCCACCTCGCCGGGGGCAAAGACCTGTGTGATCTCTTCCGCATCCATGCGCAGGAATCTCAGGTTGGGCAGCTCTTCCCGCTCCATCTTCTGGATCGCCCGGAGCAGTACGCTGGAATATTTTTCTATTCCGATATAATTGATCTCCGGGTGCATCCCTGCCATAGTATGTATAAATTTTCCCTTTCCCATTCCAATCTCGATCTGAACAGGGTTATCGTTTCCGAATATTTTTTTCCAATTACCGGGGCAATGAGGCTGTTCCGCCTCCTGTACCACATAGGGACTGTCCGCGATCACTTCCCGGGAACCGGCGATATTCCGCAGTCTCATGGCTCCTCTTTTCCGCTCCTGACCAGCAAATCTTCTCATTCTCAATTTACTTTATCTTTTGCGGCTTGTCAACAGGTCATTCCTTTTGCTAAAAGCCTTTCGGTTTTTGCAAAAATAGTGTATACTGTAAAAAACAGTGCAGGAGGAGGCCCTATGTCGCGCAGCTTCAGCCGGAAAAAGGGTAAAAACTTAATAAGAGCATATATCCGCCCGCTTTGCACGGCAATGCTGACGGGCATACTGCTGTGCAGCTATGGCCTCAGCGCTCTTGCCGCGCCCTCAGATGCCGAGCTTCGCCTGGAAGCCCAGCGGGCCATGGAGATACAGTCCAACCAGACGGAAAACTGGCCTGCCGGTCCCGTGGTGGGTGCGGAGTCCGCCATTCTGATCGAAGCGGAGACAGGAACGATCCTTTATGCCAAGAACATACATCAGCACCAGTATCCGGCCAGCACCACCAAGATCCTCACAACGTTGATCGCGGCGGAGAGATGCTCCATGGACGAAATCGTCCCCATCACCCAGGAAGCCGTGTCCGATACCCCCAGGGATTCCAACCATATCGCTCTGGACGCTGGGGAGGCCCTCACAATGGAGCAGTGCATCAGCGCTATTCTGATCCGCTCCGCAAATGAGGCCGCGTTTTCCCTGGCCGCATACATTGCGGACGGAAGCTGGCGCGACTTTGCGGACATCATGAATGAGAGGGCGAAAGAGCTCGGCTGCGTGGACTCCCACTTTGTAAATCCCAACGGTCTGCCGGACGAGGACCATTACACGTCCGCTTATGATCTGGCCATGATCGGCAGAGCTTTCTTTGATAACGAGATGCTTTGTCAAATCACTCTGGCCAAAAGGCTGGAGATACCGGCCTCCAGCCTGCAGCCCGACAACATCATAGAGAATAACTCCATGCAGATCATTCCCGGCGGGCAGTACGCATATCAGTATCTGACAGGCTGTAAGACCGGCTACACCAACGATGCCAGAAGCTGTCTTGTCTCCGCTGCGGAACGGGACGGAATGAAGCTGATCTGCGTGGTGCTCCACGATGAAAGCCCCTGGCAGTATGAGGATACCATCTCTCTCTTTGAGTACGGATTCAGCAACTTTGAAAAGATAAACGTTTCCCAGACTGAGACAAGATACGATCTCGACAGTACCGGGCTGTTCTATGGCGGCGGAGATATTTTCGGAAGTTCCGACCCGCTCCTTTCGCTAAACAAGGACGATTACATTATCCTGCCCAGGACCGTTGACCTGGACGAGACGGAGTCTGTGGTCTCTTATGAAAGCATAAACGAAAACCAGGCCGCCGTAATCAATTATTTCTATCACGGCACGGCAATCGGATCCGTCAGAGTCAATTTTACCGCAAACAATACGGATTCCCAGCTGTTTCAGACCGATGCGGAAGACGATAGCCTTTTCGGACGGCACGGCTCGTCCGTGATCTATGTCAATGTGATTAGAGTGCTTCTGGGTGCGGCGGTCATCGCCGGCCTGATCCTTGTGGCAGTCGTGATCCGCCTTGTGCTGAAGAATTTTAATATTTCTCTGCGGAGCAGCCGCAGGATCTGGCGCCGCAGCAGCCGACGCCGCAGAAAGAGGGCAAAACGTCCGAATAGATTCAGGGACTTTGATTTCTGATCAAAGTCCCTGTTGTTCTACATCTTTTTTCCCGCCGGCGATGATGCGCGGCTGCGGTTTCTCCGCCTGTGAAGTTCTCTGGCCTTTTCGCCCTTTTCGCGCAGTGCGCCGGCCTCTTCCTCCGTGATCCGCCTGGTGGTCTTCACCACAAATATTCTGCCGCTTTCCGATTTCCGAAGTCTCAGCTTATTCTTAAAATACCCATGCTTTTCACAGTAGGAAAGACAGTAATAATGTCTTCCGTTGATCGTGAACCACTTTACTTTCTTTTTCAGGTTCCTGCGGCAGAGATAGCATCTGCTGGACAGCACCTCCCTGTCCGACAGAGCCTCCGTCTTATCCGCAAATTCCCTGCTGATATATTTCAGATAAGTGTCGAACTGCGCCTTGATCTCCGCCTCTCTGCAGGCCGGCGGGTGGAACACATCAAAGGATATCCTCTTCAGGACCTCGGAATTGTCTCTGATCAGTCCCGCCATGATCTTTGCCGTATAGTAAGCATCACTGAAAGCTCTGTGAAAAGGAATGTCTTTCTCCATCTCCAATAAATCCACCGCACTCTCCAGGGAGCGCCTTGACTTTCCGTCCTCATAAGCCAGGCTGAACAGCTTCTGAACGTCCAGAAAGGGAATCGGGCCGTCCGACAGAGAAGACATTCCATAGTACTTCATATTGCGCTGAAGCTCTGTGAGATCAAGATTTCCCCAGGTGCAGAACCGATATTCCTCCTGCCCGCACCACTGCAGGAATTCCTCTGCCGTCTTTTGGAAAGGCTCTCCGCGCTGCAGTTCCTCCATCTTAAGGTGGATCAGACGGCTGGTGGCCATGTGCATTTCCTGATACACGGTCGGTTTGATCAGACGGCTGTACTGGCCGGTCATAGCGCCCTTATCGTCCAGCTTAATAGCGCCGATCTCTATAATTTCAAAGGGAATCCCCGGCACCTGGGGCCGGCCGGCGGTGCTCTGATTCCATTCCAGATCCATTACCACATAATTCATAAACAGTCTCCCGGCATAATCCTCCAAAAGCCGTACCGGACACGATTATTTCCCGTCCTCTATAAAGCGGCTTTCTATCCATGTGCGGACCAGCGGAATCCAGGAGGTACACTCCTCCTGGACGGCGCCCCCGTCAGCCGATCTTGTGAGCCGGTTGGCAAGCCCCAGTCCGTGCCCGCCGCAGGGATACATGTGAAACTCCACGGAAATTCCGGCTTTCCGCAGTGCACACACAAGCAGCAGCGAATTTTCCACCGGGACAGACCCATCCGTATAGGTATGCCAGAGAAAGACAGGGGGCATCTTTTCATTCACATGCTTCTCCAGGGACAGCCTGTCGCCCAGCTCTTTCTCTCTGTCTCCCAGCAGATTCTCAAAAGAGCCTCTGTGGGCAAACTCTCCGGATGTGATCACCGGATAGCACAGAATCAGCCCGTCAGGCCTTAACAGACAGCGCTCGGAATCCTTTAACCCCAGGGCATGTCCCAGAAATTCCTCATCCCAGAACTCCGCCAGGCTTGCCGCGAGATGGCCTCCCGCAGAACAGCCCAGAACAAGAATTTTATCGGGATCCACATGCCACTTTTCCGCATTCCTGCGGATCAGCGCCATGGCTGCCGCCAGCTCTGTCAGAGATGTGGGAAACTCAGCGGGAGCGCAGGAGTACTTTAACACCGCCGCATGACAGCCCATGGCAAGGAACTGCATGGCAAAGGCTTCCCCCTCCCTGGGAGACGTGTAGGCGTACGCCCCGCCGGGACAGATCAGCACAAGCGGCCGTCTGTCGATAGATATCTCCTTATAATAATCCTGAATATAAGTGATCAGCTGCGTCTCCGGCAGCGATCCCTCCACCTGAATGTCAAAGGTCTGATTGATCATATTTCCTCTTTTCCGCCGCCCTCCGCGGCTTTCAAATTCAACTTCACTAACCTGCGGGAACAGCCCGCAGGCAGCTTACCTTAGTAGGCTTTTCCCCAATAGACCATCTTTTTGGCCGGTTTCCCGCAGCAGACACAGGTATCCGCGATTCTTTCCTGCTCAAAGGGCATGCACCGGCTGGTGACGCTCAACTTCTCCTTGATCGTATCCTCACAGGCCTGTTCCCCGCACCACATTGCCTTTACAAACCCGGCTTTCTCAGTAAAGATCCGCTCAAATTCCTCCATATCCGATGCCGTATAGGTGTGAGCGTCCCTGTGGGCTCTGGCGCGCTCCAGCATATCGCGCTGAATCGTATCCAGAAGCTCTGCCACCCTGTCTTCCAGCTCCTCCAAAGGCACCTCAAGCTTCTCTCTGGTGTCCCTGCGGCAGAGTACGCACTTTCCGGCCTCCATATCCTTGGGGCCGATCTCTGCCCGGATAGGATAACCGCGCATTTCCGCCTCTGCGAACTTCCAGCCAGGGCTCTTATCGGTATCGTCCACTTTCACTCTGCAGGTCTTCTGCAGGCGGTCCCTCAATTCATACGCCTTGTCCAGCACGCCCTCTTTTTTCTGCTGGATCGGGATCACACAGACCTGAACGGGAGCCACTTTAGGAGGCAGGACCAGACCCTCGTTGTCACCGTGTACCATAATGATCGCCCCGATCAGCCGGGTCGTCATGCCCCAGGAGGTCTGATGTACATATTTCAAAGTGTTATCCCTGTCCGCAAACTGAATTCCGAAAGCTTTTGCAAAGCCGTCTCCGAAATTATGGCTGGTTCCGGACTGAAGCGCCTTTCCGTCATGCATCAGCGCTTCTATGGTGTAGGTCGCCAGCGCGCCGGCAAATTTCTCCTTGTCCGTCTTCTGCCCCCTGATCACGGGAATCGCCAGCACCTCCTCGCAGAAGTCCGCATATACGTTCAGCATCTGTATGGTGCGCTCCTGCGCTTCCTCCGCCGTCGCATGGGCGGTATGCCCCTCCTGCCACAAAAATTCTCTGGAGCGCAGGAAAGGCCTTGTCTCCTTTTCCCAGCGCACCACTGAACACCACTGATTATAGACCCTGGGCAGATCCCGGTAGGAATGTACGTCATTTTTATAGAAGTCACAGAACAATGTCTCCGAGGTAGGCCGCACGCACAGACGCTCCTGAAGCGGCTGCAGCCCGCCGTGCGTCACCCAGGCCACCTCCGGTGCAAACCCTTCCACATGATCCTTTTCTTTCTGCAGCAGAGATTCCGGAATGAACATAGGCAGATAGACATTCTCCACCCCCGTTTTCTTAAACCTCTCGTCGAGCTGATTCCGGATCAGTTCCCAGATCGCATACCCCGCCGGCTTGATGACCATACAGCCTTTCACGGAGGTATAATCGATCAGCTCCGCTTTGATCACCACATCCGTGTACCATTGGGCAAAATCCACATCCATAGATGTGATCTCCTCCACCATTTTCTTGTCTGCCATTTTTCCTCACTTTCCGCTGCCTGCGGCCTTTAAACATGCCGCCTTACGCAGCTTTCTGCCTCCGCGCGGAGGCGGTTATCCTGTACTCGGGATGGCATCTCAGTCAGGTTTCCTGATCGTAACAGTTCAGCCCCTCCGTCGTATTCAGCCCGGTAATGTCGATGTTCTCCCGGCAGACCGTTGGAGCACGTCGGCAC